>JBKJRE010000437.1:0-3160 GCA_046594775.1 Rhizobiaceae bacterium
ATCAGACATACAGACATACCCTTTGCGGCAATCGATTTGACGGTTTCAAGCACAAGCGCCACCTGCTTGGGGCCAAGCGCGGCAGTCGGCTCGTCAAGCAGGAGCGCAGCCTTGGACCACATCAGCGCACGGGCGATGGCCGCCACCTGACGTTGCCCACCAGAGAGAAGATTTACCGGCATGCGTACGTCGCGCAGTGTCGATATTCCGAGACCGGCGACCTCGGCGGTGGCTCGCCGGTTCATTTCCGTGCGATCTAGCCAGTTCAGTATCCCTGCTAGGCCCGCCCGCCTGACCTCGCGACCAAGAAACATATTTTCAGCAACAGTTAGGTGATGTGACAGCGCCAAGTCTTGATAGACCATACCTATCCCCATCTCCTGTGCTTGATGCAGAGAGGTTATCGGCTTTCCGCGCACGAGTACCTGGCCAGAACTCGCACCAAGCGCACCACACATGATGTTCATTAGGGTGGACTTGCCCGCACCATTATCGCCCAGAAGAGCAACAATTTCGCTCGGATACATCTGGATATTTACGTTCGAGAGCGCGGTTATCTGTCCATACTGCTTGGATACGTTGTGTACTTCGAGAACAGGCGTCATCCCAAACACGTTCCTTCGTGGATCGAGTTGCGGTGAGTGGCGGGGCTTAGTGAACAAGCCCCGCCGGCCGTTCGACTCAGTCGCATTCGCCGGAATAGATGAAGCCCTTGCTTTCATCGTTATCGACATTGTCGCGGGTCAGGAACTTTACGTCGGTGAAGACCTGATATGGCAGATTTGCTCCCTCACGACCTTGCTCTAGAACCTTGACCATAGATTCTATCATCTGTTCGCCAAGCTGGCGCGGGCTCTGCGCAACTAGGGCGTCGAGATCGCCTGCCTTGAGCAACTCAACCTGACGCAATGTCGCGTCATAGGCGACGACCCGAATGTCGCCACGCTTGCCCGCAGCGCGTAGGGCATTCGCCGCACCTTCGGCACCGGCATCCTGCGTGGCATAAATCGCCACAAGATCGGGGGTTGATGTGAGCACTGAAGTGGTTACCGAAGCTGCCTTGCCCGCGTCCGAGCCAATATACTGAACATCTAGCAGCCGAATATTCGAATAATCTGCCTCGAGAACTTCCTTGAACCCTTTCCAGCGCTCATTCTGGACGGCATTGCCGGGCGCAGCCGTCAAAATCAATACCGCCCCTTTGCCATCAACCATCTCGGCGAGATCATGCGCGGCTTGCTTTCCCGCTTCATAATTCGAGGTGCGCAGGTTCTGAATATCAACCGGTTCGGTCAGGCTTCCATCGACGGTAATCACTGGCGTGCCATTGTCCATCAACTCCTTGGTAGGAGCGATGAAGGCCGTCGAATCCCAAGGCACCAGAATGATTCCATCGGGCGATTGCGCGGCGACGGCCTGCAATACCTGTAGTTCATCACGGGGTGAAATTGATTGGGATCCCTGCCAGATTAGATTGACCCCATGCTTTTCTGCCGCCTTGACGGCCGAGCATTTCATCGCTTGGTAAAAGGTCAACCCGACCGAAGCGGTCACAAAGCCAATCGTATAGCCATTTTCTGGCCGAGGCTTAGCCTCCTGCGCAAGAGCCGCTCCGGTCATGTAGACGGCTACGACAGCCGCGCAAGCAATACGTTTATGAATTCGCATCTTCATCTCCCGTTGATTTTAAAGGCTTTCTCGACGCTTCCCGTGACATCATATATCAAAAAATTGAACAGACCAGTCAACAGGTGGGTATATCAATGAGTTCCTGGGTGCCCGGAAAACTACTAGACAAATTGATCCTCGGGGAGATGGTTTAGCCGCTCCCCTTAATCGTGTTTCTTCGACTGTGCGCTGTTACACGCCTCATCGCAATCGCACCTGGTTGTTGACGAACAAAGTTCTAGCACCCTATTTATGGGTGTATATACCACAAAAGGCATAGTCATCGGAGTGACCACAGTTTCTGAAAACCGAGTTGGGCAAACAGAGTTGGTGGCGGAGGCAATCGACAGGATAGGCAAACCCGGATTCTGTCCCTCACTCACCGCATGGTTGAATGATATCGTGCCCAGCACATTCACCGTTATGTTTGGCTATCAGAGTCGGTCCGGAAAGTTTGTCATTTTGAACAGAGCCTTCGCAACATAAGGCGAATGGACGCCAGCTTGAGGAACGCGAGGGCGTTTCGCGACAGGTTCTCGAAGTCCTTGGCCAATCTGCGGCAACGTCCCAGCCAGGCGAATGTCCTCTCGACTACCCAGCGCCTCGGCAAGACTTCAAAGCCTTTGGCGACATCGGACCGCTTGACGATCTCGGTCGCAAGGCCCGGCATGGCCTTCTTCTGCCCCTTGGCGAAGACCGGTCCCTGATAGCCGCCGTCGGCGAACAGCCTTTTCAGGAACGGGTATCTCCCGAACAGCGTCTTCAGGACCAGCACGCCGCCGTCACGGTCCTGGATGTCGGCCGGATGAACCAGCGCATGAAGCAGCAGCCCTACCGTGTCGACGAGGATGTGGCGCTTCTTGCCCTTGATCTTCTTGCCCGCATCATACCCGCACGGATCGATGCAAATCCCCCTTTTTCGGCGCTTTTGACGCTCTGGCTGTCGATGATGCAGGCGGTGGGGCTTGCCTCGCGATCCATTGCCTCGCGGCATTTCACATAGAGTTCCTCGTGGATGCGGCCGAGCGTGCCGTCCCAGTTCCAAAGGTCGAAATAGTCGAACAGCGTGCTCTTGGGCGGCAGATCTTTCGGAACAGCGCGCCACTGGCAGCCCGTGCTCAGCACGTAAAGCAGGCCATTGGCAATCTCGCGAACATCGACCGCGCGCTTGCGCCCGCCACGCTTGGCCGGAGGGATCAACGGCTCTACCAGAGCCCACTCCGCATCCGTCAGATCACTCGGATAGCGCAATCCATCGCGCTTGTATTTTCCACGGTTCGCCGTCGTCCACATTGCTTCCATGCCCGAAAAGAATCACCTCGACGGCAGGGAATCATAACCGATTCAAATGACGCAACTTCTTTCCGGACCGACACCAAGACCGGTGCGGAATTGCTGTTCGAGCTGATCTCGCAACGCTACGAACGGGGCGCCACCCTGATCACCAGCAATCTTCCGTTTGACGAATGGACCGAGACCTTGGGGTCCGAGC
>JBKJRE010000445.1:0-7224 GCA_046594775.1 Rhizobiaceae bacterium
CATGCCGTGTTCGCCATCGTCTTTGCCATCGGCGCCGGTCTGGCCGGTTTCGCCGGCGTGGTCGGCGGATCGGCGCTTTCGGTGGCGCCTGGCGAAGACGTGCGCTACCTGCTTGCCTCGCTGGTCGTGGTCATCGTCGGCGGCATGGGATCCATTACAGGGGCCGCCATTGGCGCACTGCTGATCGGTCTCGCCGAGCAGGTCGGGCTGGTTTATTTCCCCACCTACGGCATCGTGCTGACCTTCGTCATCATGGTCGTGACGCTAGCCATCCGGCCGCAGGGCATCATGGGCAAGTCGCTATGACGTTGGCGATCGAATCCCCGCAGAAATCGGCCATGGATACGATGCTCGGCGACATTGGCGCTGGCCAGATCGTGCTCGCCGTCGCACTGCTTCTCTATCCGGCGATCGCCTCCGACTTCTTCCTGACGCAGATCGGCGGCTATTCGCTGATCTGGGGCATGATCGCGCTGTCGCTGATGATGCTCGCCGGCTATGGCGGCATGGTGAGCCTTGCGCAGATAACGGTTGCCGGACTGGCTGGCTACATGGTGGCGATCTTCGGCGAGAATAATTCGGGCATTCACGGCTTCGGCTGGGTGTGGTGGGTGGTGGTGCCCTTCGCGGTCCTCATCGCCGGCATCGCCTCGGCGCTCATCGGCGCCATTTCGGCGCGTACCGACGGCATCTACACGATCATGATCACGCTGGCGATCGCCACGGCCATGTACTACTTCACGCAGCAGAACTACACGCTGTTCAACGGGTTTCCGGGGTTTACCGGCATTCGGGCGCCGGAGTTCTGGGGCATCTCCTGGCGCGACCCGATGCCGTTCTACTATCTGTGCCTCGGCGTCGCCGTGGTCGTCTACGCGGCTGTGCTCTACGGATCGCGCTCGACCTTTGGACTGGCCCTGCAGGCGCTGCGCGACAACCCTCGCCGCATGCGGGCACTCGGATTCCATGTGACGCAGCACAAGATCGTCACCTATTTCTATGCCGGGCTCATCGCCGGTCTCGCCGGTGTCCTGCTGGTCTGGTTCAATGGCCGCATTTCGCCGGGTACCATCGGTGTCGGCGCCGCGATCAATGTCCTGATCATCGCCGTCATCGGGGGAATGCGCCACCCGATCGGCCCCTTTCTGGGCGCACTCGTTGTAGTTCTGATGCAGACCTTTGCCATCGACATCGTCGGGGCCGAGCGTTTCAACACGCTGATCGGCCTGTTCTTCCTGGCAATCGTCTTCGTCTCACCGGATGGTCTCCTGGGGTTGTGGGGCAAACTGAAGCCGCACCTTAGACAGGAGTCCTTGCGCGCCGGTCCGTAGCGACCGGGCGGGGTACTAGCAATCAGTAACTGGGAGGAAGCAATGCATATTCATCGACGTACACTGCTGGCGCTGGCGCTGGCCACGGGGGTGACGGCTCCGTCGCTCGCCTTTGCGGAAGACACGATCAAACTCGGTGTGCTCGCGACGTTCGAGGGCGCTTTCACCGTGCTCGGCGAGGACGGCATGCGCGGCGCGATGCTGGCAATCCAGGAAGCCGACGGCATGGCCGGCGGCAAGAAGATCGAAGTCGTCAAGGGATCGTCCGACGCCTCGCCCGACAGCGCCGTGCGCGCCGTGCGCAAGCTGGTCGAGCAGGATGGGGTGAAGGTCGTCGTCGGCCCGCTTTCGGGCGACGAGGGCATCGCGGTCAAGGACTATGCCAAGACGCAGCCTGACGTGACCTTCATCAACGGCACCTCCGCTGCGCAGGACACGACGCTGCGCGACCCTGCGGAAAACTTCTTCCGCTTCTCCACCGACGGCGCGCAATGGATGGCCGGGCTCGGCACCTATGCGTACAACGAGAAGGGCTACAAGAAGATCGCCACCGTGGCTGAGGACTACTCTTTCCCCTACACGCAGGTGTTCGGCTTCATGGCCGAGTTCTGCAAGGCTGGCGGCACCGTACCGTCGAAGTCCTGGGTTCCGATTGGCAACAAGGACTATTCCTCGGTCATCGCCGCCATACCCGACGATGTCGACGCGATCTACGTCGCGCTCGGCGGCGCCGACGGCGTCAACTTCCTGACGCAATACCAGCAGGCCGGTGGCGAGGCGCCGCTGGTCGGTGGCTCGATCACCGTCGACCAGACCGTGCTGTCGTCGAAGGGCAAGATGCGCGACGTCGTTATCGGCACGCCATCGGCCGGCCCGATCGCCGACACCAACGACACGCCCGAATGGCTTGCCTTTGTCGAGGCGTACAAGAAGCTGCCGGACGCGTTCCCGTCCCCGTCGCTGTTTGCGCATGGCTATTACATCAACACCAAAGCGGCGATTCTGGCACTCAACGAAGTCGGCGGAGACCTCTCCGACGGCGGCAAGAAGTTCCGCGAGGCGCTGTCGAAATTGTCCTTCGACACGCCGACCGGAAAAGTCTCGCTGGACAAGAACCGCAATGCCATCGCCGACATCTACCTGACGGAAGTGTCGGAAGGCGCCGACGGCAATCTCTACAACAAGCTCGTCAAGGTCGTGCCGCAGGTCAACCAGACGCTGGGCATTCCCGAAGACGAGTTCCTGGCTCTCGGCGCCGTCAGCCGCGAAAACCCGAGCTGCCCGTAACAAGGCCGCAGGAACAGGAACCGCATCCAGTGGCCGAAACGACCGCCGCATCGCGTCTGCAGAGTTCCAACGCCCATGCGTTGGAACTCGACGCGGTGTCGCGTCAGTTCGGTGCGCTGGTCGCGGTCTCCAGTGTGAACATGAGGATCGCGGCCGGCGAACGGCGCGCGGTCCTCGGCTCCAACGGCGCCGGCAAGACGACCCTGTTCAACGCCATCACCGGCGACTTCCTGCCGACCGCCGGGCGCATCCGGTTCTTCGGCGAAGACATCACCACGCTGCCGCCACACGAGCGCATCCGGCGCGGATTGAGGCGCACCTATCAGATTTCTCAGCTGTTTGGCGGCCTGTCGGTTCTCGACAGCATTTTTCTGGCCTGCCGCGGCGTGTCGCGCAACCGCTTCTCGCTCATCCGGCCGCGGCCGAGCGACGTCAACATGGCGCAGGCAGAGCTCATCCTGCACGCCGTGCATCTGGAAGATATCAGGGACACCATCGTCGCGACGCTCTCCCACGGCCAGCAGCGACAGCTCGAGATCGCGCTGGCGCTGGCCGGCGCACCGCGCCTCATCCTGTTCGACGAGCCGGCGGCGGGCCTGTCGCCTACCGAGCGCCGCGAACTCGTCGCCATACTCAACGCGCTCCCGAAGCATATCGGCTACATCATTATCGAGCATGATCTCGACGTAGCGCTGCGCGTGTCCGACTATGTTTCGATGATGCACAACGGCAAGCTGTTCAAGGAAGGCACGCCGGCGGAGATCGAGAGCGATCCACAGGTGCAGGAGATCTATCTCGGCGGAGGCCGTCATGGCTGACAGCGCCGGCGGCCGGTCCGCCCTGAAGATCGAGGATCTGCACGTCTATTACGGCGAGTCGCATGCCATCCAGGGTGTCTCGCTGACGCTGGAGCGCGGCGTCCTGTCGGTCGTCGGACGCAATGGCATGGGCAAGACGACGCTGTGCAACACCATTACCGGGCTGATGCGCGCGCGTTCCGGTTCGATCCGGGTCGACGGACGCGAGGTGACATCGCTCGAACCGCACCGGATCAACCGTCTGGGCGTCGGCTACGTACCACAGGGTCGGCGGGTTTGGCCGAGCCTGACGGTCGACGAGCACTTGAAGCTCGCCGCCGGCGGCCGCACGGATGCGAAGTGGACGGTGGAGCGCGTCTACCAGACGTTCCCGCGGCTTGCCGAGCGCAAGTCCAACGGCGGGTCGCAGCTTTCGGGCGGCGAGCAGCAGATGCTGGCGATTTCGCGTGCCCTGCTGTCCGATCCGAAGCTGCTGGTCATGGACGAGCCGACCGAAGGCCTGGCGCCGGTGATCGTCGACCAGGTCGAACGCATGCTGGTGACGCTCGCCGAGGAAGGCGAGATGGCCATTCTCGTCATCGAGCAGAATATCGGCGTCGCAACGGCTGTTTCGGACCGCGTAGCCATCATGGTCAACGGACGGATCAACCGGCTGATGGACGCCAAAGAACTTGCCGCCGACCGCGACCTGCAGCAGAGCCTGCTGGGCGTGGGGCGCCATTCAGATGTCGAGACAACGCCGCAGCCGGCCGAGATGGCGCAGGTGCAGGAACAACTCGCCGAGGTTTACCGCATCGAGCGTGGCGGCGACGAAGCGTCAGGCAGCGAAACAGGCGTTCGCGCCTATCGCCCGGTGACGGAACTGCCCAACCGCTGGAACGTGCCGGCGGCGACGCTGCGCCAGACGGCGGTCCAGAAGACGACGCCGGCCGATGAGACGAAGAAGATCTTCGCCATCCCCTTCGCCGAGCGGATCGGCCGCACCGCGCTGGTCGTCGGCACCTTCGACACCAAGGGCAAGGAACTGCGCTTCATGGCCGACCGGCTGAAGAAGCTCGGCATTCCGGTGCGCACCGTTGACCTGTCGACCTCCGGCAAGCCCTCCAGCGCCGACGTGCCGGCCAACCAAGTCGCCAGCATGCACCCGCGCGGCACCTCGCAGGTGATGTCCGGCGACCGGGGCGGCTCGATCGAGGCGATGGCCGAGGCCTTCGCCCGCTGGATCGAACGCGAGCGCGACATCGGCGGCATCATTTCTGCCGGCGGATCGGGCGGCACCACGCTCGCTACGGCCGGCATGCGCGTGCTGCCCGTTGGCATTCCCAAGATCATGGTGTCGACGGTTGCTGCCGGAGACGTCGCCAAATATGTCGGCGGCGCCGACATCATGATGTTCCATTCGGTCGCCGACGTGCAGGGACTGAACTCGATTACCGAACAGGTGCTCGGCAATGCGGCGCATGCCATGGCCGGCATGATCGCGCAGCTGCCAAGCGCCGACGCGCGCGAGGCGAGGCGCAAGCTGGCCCGCCCGGCCATCGGCATCACCATGTTCGGCGTCACCACGCCTTGCGTTCAGGCCGTGACCAAGCGTCTGGAAGGCGACTACGATTGCCTGGTATTCCACGCCACGGGCATCGGCGGACGCGCCATGGAAGGCCTCGCCAATTCCGGCCTGCTCGCCGGCTTCCTTGACATCACCACCACGGAAGTCGCCGACATGATCGTCGGCGGCGTGTTCCCCGCCGACCAAACGCGTTTCGGCGCCGCGATCAGCACCAGCCTGCCCTATGTCGGCTCGGTCGGCGCGCTTGACATGGTCAATTTCGGACCGCGCGACACGGTTCCGGAAAGATTCAGGAACCGGAAATTCGTCATCCACAATCCGAACGTGACGCTGATGCGCACGACGCGCGACGAGAACCGCGCCTTCGGCGAATGGATCGGCAGCCGGCTGAACGAGATGAACGGCCCGGTGCGATTCCTGCTGCCCGAGGGCGGCGTATCCATGCTCGACGTGCCAGGGCAGCCCTTCCACGACCCGGAGGCCGACAATGCGCTGTTCGAGGCCATTGAGAAAACCGTGCGCGTGACACCGTCCCGTCACGTTGAACGTGTGCGCGCCAACATCAACGACGATGCCTTTGTCTCTGCGCTGGTAACAGCCTTCCACGCGATAGCCCCCAAGCTGATGCGGAGCGCATGATGGCGGCGCCTGAAGCACCGGGTTTTGCATTTGCCCGCCGGGCATGGATAAATTCAGACCAGCCGGCCGATGCCGGCGGCAGTATCTTCGGGAGAGCGTGACCATGGCCGCACAGACATTCGGTGCATTTCTCTTGTGGCTGATCATTGCCGCGATTGTGGTGGTGGTCGCTGTCTATATCCTGCGTTGGCTGTATCGCCGCTCGACCAAGGAGACGGCGTTCGTGCGCACGGGCTTCATGGGCGAGAAGGTGGTCGTCAACGGCGGCGCCTTCGTCATTCCGGTGCTGCACGAGATCACGCCCGTCAACATGAACGTCATGCGCATCGAGGTCAGGCGCGGCGAGCAGACGGCGCTGATCACCAAGAACCGCATGCGCGTCGACCTGATCGCGGAGTTCTTCGTGCGCGTCGGCTCCGGCAAGCAGGCCGTCGCGGCCGCCGCGCAGACGCTGGGCCGCCGTTCGCTGCAGCCGGAAGGCATCCGCGAACTGCTCGAAGGCAAGTTTGCCGCCGCAATGCGCACCATTGCCGCGCAGATGACACTCGAAGAGATGCACGAACTGCGCGGCGACTATGCGCGCCACGTCAAGGAAGTCGCCTCGGAATCGCTGGCGCAGAACGGCCTCGAACTTGAAAGCGTCGCGATTGTCGACCTCGACCAGACAAGCCTGGAGTTCTTCGATCCGTCCAACGCCTTCGACGCCGAAGGCCTGACGCAGCTCACCGAGTCGATCGAGACCCGCCGCAGGATGCGCAACGAAATCGAGCAGCGCACCCTGGTCGATATCCGCAACCAGAATCTCGATACGCACCGCAAGGTGCTGGAGATCGATCGCGACAGCGAATATGCGCGGCTGGAGCAGGAGCGCGAGATCGAGATCCGCCGCGCCGGGCAGCGCTCGGAACTGGCCAAGGAGCGCGCGCTGCGCGACCAGGAATCCGAACAGGCGCAGCTGTCGGCGCGCGAGAGCGTGGAGAAATCCCGTCTGGCTCAGGAACTCAGCATCTCCGGCGAACGCATCAAGAGCGAGGAAGAAACGCAACGGCGTGAGATTGCCCGCCGCCGAGCCCTTGACGAGGCCGAACTGAAATCGCGCGAAAAAACCGAGCGCGAGCAGATCGCGCTGGAATTGGAACTGGAAAAGGCACGCATCAACCGCCAGGGCGCGCAGAGCGAACTGGAAATCCAGCGCAAGGAGGCCCTGGAACTGGCCGAACTCGAGCGTCAGATCGCTCTGGCCGAAAAGGCAACCGAGGTCACCCGCGCGGAAGCCGAAAAACGTCGATCCGAGATCCTCGCGTCGCAGGAGACGGAGTCGACGCGGATCACCCAGGACCGCATGCTCGACGAGGTCCGCATTGAGCGCGAACGCAATCTGGAAGCGCTGCAGATCGCCAAGCGGCAGGCGTTTGAGGAGGCCGAGATCGCGTCCAGCGAGGAAGTCGAGCGGGCACGCATCCAGACCGCGCGCGGCATTGACGAGGCGCGCCTTCTCAAGGATCGGGACATCCGCCAGATGTCGGTCGAGAACGACAAGACAATCGAGATCGCCGAGATCCAGAAGGCGATCGACGTCGCC
>JBKJRE010000083.1:0-3312 GCA_046594775.1 Rhizobiaceae bacterium
GACCGACAGCTTGTAGGCCGGGACCTCGCCCTTGTCGGTCTTCTTCACCGGGGCTGCGGCGTTCAACTGGGCGCGCAGCGCCAAAAGCGCGTCGAGGTCGCAGTCGATGGTCAGGTAGAAATGCGGGATTGTCGCCTTGGCCTCGACCAGCCGCCGGGCAATCGTCTTGCGCATGTTGTCGTGCGGCACGAGTTCGTAGGAACCTTCCTCGAACAGTTTCAACACGGCGTCGTCCGACATCGCCTTTGGCGCCGGGGCGGCTGCGCCCGGCGCTAATCCAGCCCTGCCGGACGGCGCGGCCTTGGCCCCGCCGCCGGCGATCGCCGCCTCGACATCGGCCTTCACAACGCGCCCATGCGGACCGGACCCGGAAACCGCAGAAACGTCGACGCCTGCCTCCTTGGCTATGCGCCGCGCCAGCGGCGAGGCGCGGACGGCGCCTGCCGGTGCAAGCTTGCCTCGCGCGGCAGACACCGCCTGCGCGGGTCCGTCCTGGGAGGAGGACATTGAGGAATGCTGATCGGCGATGATCGAAGCCGGCTGCGGCGTCGCCGCCGCCCGTTGCGGTGCGGTGGCTGTCGTCGGGGCGGCCTCGCCAGAGGCGACATCCTCGCCCTCCGCATAGATCCACGCCACGGCTGCGCCGACCGGAATGTCGACGCCTTCCTTGCCGGTGATGTTGCGCAAGACGCCGCTCGCAGGGGAGTCGATCTCCATCGCGGCCTTGTCGGTCTCGATCTCGAAAAGCACGTCGCCCTTTTTGACGGTCGAGCCCTCCTCCGCGAACCAGCGCGAGATCTGGCCGGTCGCCATGTCCATGTCGACCTTGGGCAGGATGACCTCGGTCGCCATGCTCAGCGCACTCCCTTCACGAGATCGCGCGCGGCGGACACGATGTCGGGAACCTGCGGGACGATGGCTTTCTCCAATTCGGGATTGTAGGGGATCGGGGTCTCGGCGCCGCCAAGCCGTACAATCGGTGCATCCAGAAAATCGAATGCATCGCTCTCGGCAACCATCGCGCTCACCTCGGCGCCGATGCCCAGTGTCTTCACGGCTTCGTAGACGCACAACAGGCGCGACGTCTTCTTGACGCTGTCGATAACGGTCTGCTTGTCCATCGGCCGAATCGTTCTTAGATCGATCACTTCGATGTCGATGCCTTCGGCGGCAAGGTTCTCGGCCGCCTGGAGCGATTTGTGCACCATGATCGAGGTCGCAACGATGGTCAGATGGCGGCCCTCACGGCAAATCTCGGCTTTTCCGATGGGCACTGTGTAGTGGCCCTCGGGCACCGGCCCCTTCATCTTGTAGAGCAGCTTGTGCTCGAAGATCATCACCGGATCGGGATCGGCGATCGCCGCGAGCAGCATGCCCTTCGCGTCATGCGGCGTCGCCGGCTGAATGACCTTCAGACCGGGAACATGGCCAAGCCAGGCTTCCAGACTTTGACTGTGCTGGGCCGCGGCGCCTGTGCCCGAGCCGGCGGGAAACCGCATGACAACGGGCACGGAAACCTCGCCGCCAAGCATGAAACGCATTTTCGCGGCCTGGTTGACGATCTGCTCCATGGCGAGCGTGGCGAAATCGGAGAACTGGAACTCGAAGATCGGCCGCATGCCGGTGACGGCGGCGCCCACGGCGACCCCAGCGCCCCCAAGTTCCGAGATCGGCGTGTCGATCACCCGGTCTGTTCCGAAGCGGTCGACCAGATCGCCGGTGACCTGAAAGGCGCCGCCATAGACGCCGATGTCCTCGCCCATGAGAAAGACCCGTTCATCGGCCTCCATGGCGATCGCCATGGCTTCCTGGATCGCCTGAGCGTAGCTCAATTCGCGCACCGCCGCATCCATCACGCCTGCTCCGTGTAGACGTAGTCCTGGACACGGCTGATGTCTGGAGACGGGCTCTCCCTGGCGAACTCGATTCCCTCCGCGATCTCCTTCTCGACGGCTTCGCGGATGCCAAGGACACCCTTTTCGTCGATGACGCCGAATTCGAGAAGCTCGTTCTCGAACAGCACGATCGGATCGCGGTTCGACATCCAGTCCTCGATTTCTTCCTTGCTGCGATAGCGGTTGCGGTCGCTCTTCGAATGACCGCGATGACGATAGGTCTTCGACTCAATCAGCGTGGGGCCTTCTCCGGCGCGCGCCCTCCCGATCGCCGCATGCGATGCTTCCGCCACCTCGGAAAAGATGTTGCCGTTGACGATGACGCCAGGCATCGAATAGGCGGCAGCGCGGTCGGCGATGTTCTTCACCGCAGTCGATCGCGCCGTCGAGGTCGACATGCCATAGCCATTGTTCTCGCACACGAAAATGACCGGAAGCTTCCAGATGGAAGCCATGTTCAGGGCTTCGTGGAAAGCCCCCTCGTTGTTGGCGCCGTCCCCGAAGAACGAGACCACCACCTTGCCCGTCTTCATCATCTTGGATGTCAGGGCAGCGCCTACCGCGATCGGTATGCCACCAGCGACGATGCCGTTGGCGCCAAGATTGCCCTTGGCGACGTCGGCAATATGCATCGACCCGCCACGGCCGCGGCAATAACCGGTGGTCTTGCCGAAGAACTCGGCGAACATGCGCTTGACCTCTGCCCCCTTGGCGATGCAATGGCCGTGCCCGCGATGCGTCGACGTGATCTGGTCATCGTCGGCCAGCGGCATGCAAATACCCATGGCGCTCGCTTCCTGTCCGATGGACAGATGCATCGTGCCGTGGATCAATCCGCGCGTGTAGCAATCCTCCGCGCCCTCTTCGAAGCGGCGGATAAGGTACATCTTGTACAGCACGGCCCTGAGTTGCTCGGGACGGTACTGTCTGTAGACAAAGGGCTGGTTGGCAGTGCCGTTCACGGCGGCCGTGCTTGATGTGGCCATGCTCAGGCTCCCGGATTCCCGTATACAATTTTGTCCTGACGCGCACGCAGTTCAGCGATTTTGGATCCAGCCGCAGGCGCTGCGTTTTCATAAGTGACGAGTTCGCCCTTCTTGATGGCAGCCTTGACCGTTCCGCCTTGCAGAAGGCCGCAGGGAACAGCCTTGGCGACCCGCGCTTCCGCAGCGGTCATGATCCATGCCCGGTAGCAGTATTCTCCGATCGCATCGAGCTTTTCACCCAGTTGCATGTCCTTCTTGGCCACGGCGCAGACCTCGGCTGTCGGCTTGGCCAGCGGCACCATGTCCGACTTGCCGTAGAGCACGACGCGGGCGCAGGTCAGCGGTACTTCCAGCGATGTCAGGTGATAGGGCCTATGGAACGTGAAGTAAGGGCCCTTGCCCATCTTCAGGTCTTCCATGCGCTCGCAGAT
>JBKJRE010000095.1:0-7178 GCA_046594775.1 Rhizobiaceae bacterium
GAGCGGCCCCTGCGGTTGGACAAATTCGCTGTCGAGGACCCCGAGAACGGATTCGCGGCTTTCAAAGGCGCCCGGGATCCCGTTCCCGGACTGTTGGCAGCCGGGGGACGCATCGTCTCCATGGACGGCACTGCCGTGTCCGATTTCGACATGATCGACTCCTTCGTCGCCGAGCATCATCTGGACGTCGAACTGGCCGAGACGGCGATGGCGATCCCGTCGGAGCGTATCGCGCACATGCTGGTCGACGTCGCGGTGCCGCGTACCGAACTGACACGACTGGCGCACGGACTTACGCCAGCCAAGCTGGCCGAGGTCGTGGCGCAGCTTTCCTCGATCGAATTGGCTTTCGCCTTCTCCAAGATGCGCACTCGCAAGACGCCAGGAAATCAGGGACATGTCACCAATGCGAAAGACGATCCGTTGCAGCTTGCAGCGGACGCGGCCATTGCGGTCGCCTTCGGCTTCGACGAGATCGAGACCACCATGCGCGTTGCGCGAAACGCGTGGTCGAACGCGCTGGCTTGTGCGGTCGGAGCCTCCGTCGGGCGCTGGGGCACTCTTTTTCAGTGCGCCAGTGAAGAGGCAGAGGAATTGCAGATCGGCATGGCGGGTTTCACCTCCTATGCCGAGACCGTATCTGTCTATGGCACTGAACGGGCCTTTACCGATGGCGACGACACGCCCTGGTCAAAGGCGTTTCTGGCTGCTGCCTATGCGTCCCGGGGTATCAAGATGCGCTGCACATCGGGTGCCGCCTCAGAGCTGCTGATGGGCTTCCACGAGTCCAAATCGCTGCTCTATCTGGAGGCACGCTGCCTTTGCCTGCAGCGTGCCATGGGTGTGCAGGGGACACAAAACGGGGGGATTGACGGTGCGCCTCTGGCCTCATCCATGCCGGGCGGTGTGCGAGAACTGATGGCCGAAAACCTGATCGCCGCTTGGCTCGACCTTGAATGCGCGACCGGCAACGATGCCCGCCATTCGGAGTCCGAAATCCGTGTCGGGGCAAAAATCCTGCCGTTCCTGATCGCCGGATCGGATCTGATCTGTTCAGGCATGGGGTCCATTCTCAAATACGACAACTCCTTCAATCCATCATCGTTCAACGGCGAGGAGATGGAGGATTTCCTGGTTCTGCAGCGCGATTTTGAAGCTGACGGCGGACTGACCTCCATCGAAGAGGCTACCGCTCTTGATCTTAGGCGACGCGCCATCGACGCGCTTGCGGCCGTCCTGACCGAGCTTGAACTGGGCGAGCCCACGAGCGCCATGAAGCTAAGCGTGGCGGTCGCGTCCGGGTCCAACGAGACGGACAGCTATCTGCCGCGGGACGTGGCCCGGATCAGCGACAGCATCAAGGCGCGCGGCATCAACGTGCTTGACGTCATCAAGGCGCTGGCAGCGAGGGACTTCCGGGAAGAGGCGCAAAACCTGCTCAATGTCGTGCGGCTGCGGGTATCGGGCGACTATCTCCAGACGGCGGCGGTAGTGCGCGACGGCCGTGTTGTCAGCGCGGTCAACGATCCCAATGACTACACGGGTCCCGGCACCGGATACCGGCTCTCGGACGCGCGGCGCGAGGAACTGTCAGCCATTCGTGACGTGCTTACGCGTGAAGAGGTGCTGCGCACGGAAGCTGCCTTTGCCGGCGAAGAGGCTCGCCGCATCGCATACAAGACCTTGGGCGTGGCTGCGGCAGAGGGGCCGGCCAACGAAATCGTCATCGGCGTCAGCCCGGCCTTCGGCGTCAAGCTCTACCAAACCCTTGCCGGGCATCCGCTATCGGCCGTGCTTCGCGCCCTGTCGGACGGCATCTCGGCCAAGGGCGGCACTGTGAGAATCGTGCGGATGCGCCATACCGCAGACACATCTTTCCTCGGCCTGTCGGCAGCGCGGCTTGCCGGGTCAGGCATCGGGATTGGCCTGCAGGCCAAGGGCACCGCCGTCATCCATCAGTCCGACAGGCTGCCGCACCACAATCTGGAACTGTTTTCGAACGCTCCGGTCACCACGCTCGCGCACTACCGTTCCCTGGGCGAAAACGCGGCGACCTATGCCGCCGGCGACATGCCCGATCCGGTCGTCGTGCCGACCGCAGGGATGGCTCTCGGCGCCCGATATCACGCCCAGGTAGCGTTGATCTATGCCATCGAAACCGCACTGGCAGAGGATGGCGCCAAGCCGGAAGAAATCGAAGTCACCTATCTGAAGGCAGTGCAATGAGAGATCCTGAACGCCGGGTCGGCATCCCCGACTATCCGCTGGCGGAACAGCGGCCCGACCTGGTGAAGACGGCGCGGGGCAGGGCGCTCGACGAGCTGACCCTGGCGGCTATCGAGTCAGGCGAGGTGACGCTTGAGGATCTGCGTATCACGCCACAAGCCCTGCTCGACCAGGCGCAAGTTTCCCGCGATGCGGGGAGGCCGACGCTGGCCCGCAATTTCGAACGCGCCGCCGAGCTTGTGGATGTGCCGCAGGATTTTATGCTCGAAGTTTATGAACTGCTGCGCCCCGGTCGCGCCAAATCCAAGACCGAGTTGCTACAGGCAGCCGCGATAC
This sequence comes from Rhizobiaceae bacterium, assembly GCA_046594775.1. Taxonomy (GTDB): domain Bacteria; phylum Pseudomonadota; class Alphaproteobacteria; order Rhizobiales; family Rhizobiaceae; genus CAMYMG01. The sequence continues at coordinate 2,563 of JBKJRE010000095.1, forward strand.
TGCGCGTCAACTTTGGCGCAGAACGCATCGCGGTCTTTGTCGAAGAGGCGGCTGAAGTGTATGAAACACGAGGCCTGTTCACGTTTCGCTTCTGAACGGCAGGCGCCGGACGGACCTGCCCGGGGACGCGATGCCGCGCCTGACTCTGTCAAGTTTATAGGCCTTACTGTCAAGACCGACTGGCGGGCGTTCCCTAACGTCCGTAGAGTCAAGGAAAGCATATACGGACTTGCGCAGCAGCAAGCGAACCAAAGGCGACTGACGACCGCGTACACCTGCGCAGACGGTGACGCGGAGAAGCCTGGTCAACAGCATTGCGACCCATGGGACACGCAGACGGTTCCGGGGCCGCGCCAACGGAGTGGAACCGATGAGCAAATTCAATCAGACACGACGCGATTTCCTGCAGAATTCAGCACTGCTGGCCGGTGGACTTGCGGCCGGCAGCATGGCCGGGGTGCTTCCGGCGTTGGCAGACCGGTCCAAGGAGCTCAACATTCTGTGCTGGGAGGGCTACAACTCGGCGCAGGTACTCGATCCGTTCCGTAAGTCGACCGGCGCAACGGTGCGGGCAGAGTCGCTCACCAACGATCCGACCATGATCAACCGGTTGCGCGCCGGGGAGACAAACATCTGGGATCTGATCAACGTCAACAATCCCTGGGCCCGCAAGATCATGAATCCGGAAGGCCTGATCAAGCCGATCGACAGGGCCCGGTTCGAGCCGTATTTTGACAAGATGCTGCCGGCGTTCAAGGCGCCCTACAAATGGGCGATGGACGATGCGGGCGATCAGTTGCTGGGCATGGCACAGCGCTTCGGCCCCTACAGTTTCGTCGTCAACACCGACAAGATCAGCCGCGCCACGGCCGAGGACCAGGGCTGGGATCTGTGGAACGACGCCGCAAATGACAAGAAGTATGGTGTTCAGGCGTCCGATGACTGGAACGTCTTCGACCTCTGCTGCATCGCCGGGTTCGATCCGTTCCGCGAGCACACAGACGAAGAGGTGACCAAATACACCGACGCCGCCAAGCGTGTCTTCGCGGGCGCCAGAATGGTTGGCGATCTCGCGACCATGAATCAGGCGCTGGTTTCCGGCGAGATCGACTTCTACCTCACTGGCGGAACTTACTCCTGCTCGCCGGCTCGCGCCGACGGAAACCTGAACATTCGCGCCATTACGCCTTCGCGCGGTCCGTTCGAGGGTGGCAAGGGCGGCATTTCGTGGATCGAGATCACCTCGGTGGTCAACAACCCGGACGTTTCGCCGCTTGCAGAGGATTTCCTCGAATATGTCCAGTCACCGGAAATGTCACACACGGTAGCCTTCGCCGAGGGCACCTTCAATCCGGTCGCGCAGATGGGCAATCCGGCCTGCTTCGACCTGTTCTCCAAGGAAGAACTCGAGGTTATCCAGTGGGACAGCCTCGAAGAGGAAATGGCGCGCTCGGCCGAGTATGACATCGTCCCGGACTACGACAAGCTGCTGGACATCATGACCGCGGTAAAGCGCGAGACATCGGGCGGCTGACGAGGCCTAATCGCTTCCGTTCTCGGAGGTCGTCCAGCATTTCTGGCTGGGCGACTTCCGGTTTTTTTGTGTCGCTGCATCACCGGAATCCGTAATTCATGACTGGCGTACCAATTTTGCAACTGCGCAGCCTGACCAAGATGTTCGGCTCCCTGGCCGCCGTGGACAAGATTGACCTGGATTTCGACGAAGGGGAATTTTTCACCATCGTCGGGCCATCGGGCAGTGGCAAGACGACGCTGCTGCGCATGTTGACGGGTATGGAGACGCCGAGCAGCGGCGACATCCTGCTGCGGGGCAAGCGCATTAACGATCTGCCGGCCAACAAGCGGCCGACCTGCATGGTGTTCCAGTCGCTGGCGCTGTTTCCGCATCGGTCGGTGGGCCAGAACATCGAGTTTTCGCTGAAGATGAAGGGCGTCGACCCGGCGGCGCGCAAGGTCCGCGCGCTTGAGCTCATGTCGCAGCTTCGGCTGCCCGAAGCCTATTATTCCAAGAACGTCACCAAATGCTCGGGCGGCGAGCGGCAACGCGTAGCTCTGGCCCGTGCTCTCGCCTACGAACCGGACATACTGTTCTTCGACGAGCCGCTTTCGGCGATCGACTACAAGCTCCGCAAGACGCTGGAGAAGGAACTAAAGGATATCCATCGAGAGACAGGAAAAACCTTCATCTACATCACTCACAGTCTCGAAGAGGCGATGGTGATGAGTGACCGCATCGGTGTCATGCGCGGCGGCAAGCTGATCCAGGTGGGATCGCCGCAGGAAATCTATTCGGCGCCGCGCACCAAGTTCGTTTCTGAATTCATCGGCGACGTGAACATCATTGGCGTCACGGCCGATGGCAATGCGCAGGTGAAGACAAAGGAATTCGGCATCAGCCTCAGGACCGGACCTGTTCCGGAAGGCTTCGACGTCGGATATCTGGTGGTACGACCGGAATCGCTGCGCTTTCTGTCCAGTCCGGGCGACGCGCAGAATTGCCTGGAGGGCCGTCTCTACAACGAATACGTCCTCGGCTCCCGGGTACAGTACCAGGTGCGGGTCGGGGAGCACGTCTTCATCGTGGAAAAGCTGCGCCAGCAGGCCTTCGGAGGACATCGGGACGACAAGGTTCTGATCGGCTGGGATGCCGACGACGGCATTCTTGTTACGGATTGAGCAGATTTGGTCATGGACAGGCTCGCAAAAATATTCTGGCCCGGACCACGCCACGCAATTCCGGTGATGCTTTTTCTACTGCTGGGATTTGTCGCGCCGCTCGTCACTGTCGTGATGTACAGCTTCGTTCCCTCGCGCACCTTCGACCTGTGGCAGGACTGGAGCCTGCGCAACTACGCCGAAATCTTCAATTCATCGAGCTACATTCCGTTCGTCTGGTCGCTCTGGCTCGCCGCCGCAACGGTGCTGATCCTGGCGTTCGTCTGCTACCCCGTCGCATTCGGAATGACCCGGGTATTCGGGAGGTACGCGACTTTCGTCACGCTGCTTTTCACGTTGCCGCTCTTCGTCTCCGAGAATGTCCGCATCTACGGATGGATCCTGTTCTTCATCAAGAACGGCGTGCTGCTCGGCTCTCTGAAATCGATGTTCGGCTACGAGCCTGAAAGTATTCTTTTCACGACCGGCCTGACGCTGATGGGCATGGTCTATGTCTACCTGCCTTTCATGCTGTTTCCGATGACACTCGGTGTCTCGATGGTGCCGCAGCAGACACGCGACGCAGCGTTCGATCTCGGCGCATCGCGCTGGCAGGTGTTCAAAGAGGTCGATCTGCCGCTTGCGATGCCGGGAATTGTGATCGGCTTTCTCCTGACCTTCGTCCTGGCGGTCGGCGCGATCGCCGAAGCAAAGGTGCTCGGCGGCCAGCGCATCATTCCAATTACCCAGGACATCGAAACCGCCTTCACCTACGCCCAGAACTGGCCACTGGGAGCGGCCCTGGCCGTGTTGCTTATGCTGGTTGTAGGCACGCTCGTTCTCGTCGTGCTGCGGCGCTTCGATCTCGACACGATCCTGGGGAAGAAGTGAGCATGAACGGGTCCGGAGATCGCATGCGACGCGCCCTGATCTGGTCATGGACCGGCGCGGTGATCGTATTCATGTACCTGCCGGCGTTCAGCCTGTTTCTGGCGTCCAGCACCGCAAGCCGCTACTTCGGCTTCCCGATCAGCAAGTGGGGCTTCGTCTGGTGGCAGAAGACATTCGACTCGCTGGAGGTGCATCAGCTTTTCAGGACGTCGCTGGTGATTGCGCTCTGCGTGACCGTGGTTGCCGTCGTCATCGCCCTGTTCGGCGCGCTGGCCTTTGCACGCTACGAGTGGAAGGGCCGCTCGATCTACCAGAAGCTGGTATTGCTGCCGATATTCTTTCCGCAGACCGTACTCGGGCTGGCGCTGCTCCTCTACTTCAATGCGCTCGGCTTCACGATGTCGTGGCAGACCGCGGTCTTCGCTCACCTGGTATGGATCATCCCGGTCTGCACGCTGGTGATTTCGATCCAGGTCTATTCATTCGATCCGGCGCTGGAGGAGGCGGCCTTCGATCTTGGCGCCACGCGCTGGCAGGTGTTTCGCGAGGTGACACTGCCCGTGCTCTTCCCCGGAATCTTCTCCGGGGCGCTGTTTGCCTTTCTTTTGTCATGGGGAAATTTTCCGCTGTCGCTCTACACGACCGGTGCCGACACCGCGCTGCCCGAATATCTCTACGCCAAGATGATTGCCGGTTACACGCCGGGCGTACCGGTGCTTGGCACCGTCTCGACCTTCGGCGCAGCGCTGCTGATGCTGATCGGATACCTGATGATCGTTATCCTTCGTCGCCGCCGCTCGGCCGACGTTGACATGAACTAGCACCACGAAACGGGAGGACTAAAAATGCTGGCAGAATCCTTGAAGGGAAAATCGGTAATCGTCACGGGGGCCAGCAAGGGCATTGGCAAGGGCATCGCAACGGTGTTCGCCAAACATGGCGCCAAGGTCATGATCGTCGGGCGCGACCTCGCTTCGGCCAATACCGTCGCCAAGGAGTTTACCGATAAGGGCTACACGGCCAGCGGATTCTCGGCCGACGTTACAAAG
>JBKJRE010000243.1:0-5298 GCA_046594775.1 Rhizobiaceae bacterium
CTAAAGACGGGAGAGACAAGATATTTGCAGGGGTCTTCTTGGGCGGAATAGACGGAGAACCCGAAGCGGTCGCCGAAATCAAAAAAGGCGACAGCCCATACAAGGCAAGCATTTCGCTTTCTTCGCCTGTCTTTGGCTATGCCATGGGGCAGTTTGCCGCCGACTGGCTTGAAGGCAAGAGCGTTCCTCAGGCGATGGATATCCTCCCCATTGCGCTGACCGGCGACAATATCGCGCAGTATGAAACCGATCTCGACGATCCGGCATCCGTCTATAGCGACCCCGGGCGCCGCGATGCGTACCTCAAGATGTACGGCAACATCTGCTATGACACCCGGGACCAGTACGTTAATTTTCCGTGGTCGTCGGAGCAGAAATAGGTTTCCAAAAATAGAAAATGACGCGGAGAGGTGGCGCGCAACCTGTAGCTGCTCGCGTTCACAGCTTGTCGACATTCTCAATATGGCTACCGCGCGGCGGGTGATGCGCTCCTACGCCTCCAGCTCTGATCAATTGCTCTGTTTAATAAACTTACAATAACGGATTTGGTCTTGGGATTGAGGGTTTGCCGTCTGTGTAACGCTTGCCCGCCTTGGAGCCGACAGCGTACGGTCTTCTCGAGGGCAGGCTAAGCCGGAGATCCGACGAAAGCGCTCGAAGGTATACCCTTACTGATTGGCCAACCGCATGATTGTCGCGGCTGCTCTAACTCGGCTTTGGCAGGCCCTGGTATAGATGCTCCCAATCTTGGCTGCGCCGCATCATGTTCACCTTGCGGAACCAGCTGATGAAATCTTCGAATGTCATCGGCGTTGGTCCGCGCCACAATAGCCCGAATTGTTCCAGGGCATCCTGCATGACTTCGGACGCTTTTGTCAGTCGACCCAAGTAAGACAGGTTCGCGGCATGAAGTCCCAGCACGTCCGGCAATGTCCTCGAGCCTAGTGCAAAATACTCTTCGGCGACATCATAGCGCCTGGCCATGAAATGAACGAATGCCAGCACCGTGCAAAACCATTCCCCGCCCAGCGGGTTAAGCGTCACAGCGATGTCGGCCGTCTCATCAGCTGCACTTTGATCTCCGAGAAATGCCAGGGCCAGCGCCCTGTCCAGGCAGGCGCTTCCATCGTTGGGATTGAGCGATGCCGCTATCAGGAAGCACGATCTGGCGCGTTCAAACTCACCCAAGTACATGTGGCTCCAGCCCAACGCAGTGTGCGCGCGGGCTTCGGATGCGTCGAAGCGGACGGCCTGTTCGGCGCACCGAAGTGCCGCTTGATCATGCGTCGAGATGTCCTCGGAACCGGGTGACATCTGTCCAGTGCGTATATGGCAGAACGCAAGGCTGGCATAGGCCCGCGCGAATGACGGGTCCATTTCGATCGCCCGTTCCAACAGGCGCCTGCAGGTCTCGTTGCCTTCGATCGTCCAAAGCGCACAGCCGTGGTTGGCACGGACCCAATAGTCGTAAGCGTCAAGGCTACCGGTTCCCTTGATCGTGGTGCGGACATAGGTGTGCTTCTCCACGTGCCCGGCTAACGCGCTGACCAGCCGCCGCACGAGGTCGTCCTGCACTAGGAAAACGTTCTGAAACTCCCGATCATAGCGTTCGGCCCAGACATGGCTCGCAGTCTCTGCTTCGAGTAATTGCGCTGTCACCCTGACGCTGTCGCCGAGTTTGCGGACACTTCCCTCGACCAAATATTGCGCCCCGAGCCTTCGTCCAGCCTCCTTGATATCAATCGTCGTCCCGTAGAACAGCGACGATGAGTGCAACGAGACTACGCTCAGCGGGCGATATCGCGACAACTCGATGATGATGTCCTCGGTGATGCCGTGACTGAAATACGCCTGTGTGGCATCGCCGCTCATATTGGTGAAAGGCAGCACGGCGACGACAGGCTTGTGACGGGCAGGCGTGCCGAGTTTCGCCCGTTCGTCGTGCACGGCCGGTCGAACCGTTACGGCGTCGACTTCGATAGGTTGCGGACCGGCATATTTGTAGCCGCGCCCGTGTGCCGTGACGATCATGCCCGGCGCCAGGGCCTTGCGCAGCGTCGAGACGTGGACCTGCAGGGTGTTTTCTTCGACCACAATATCAGGCCAGACAGCGTCGAACAGCTGGGCCTTAGTAACCATCGCGTCCGGCCTGTCGAGCAGCGCGGACAGGATATCGAACGCTCGGCTTGACAACTCCACTGGACCCTCGGGCCCTAGCAGGACGCGTTCCGCGCGTCGCAGAAGGTAGTCTCCAAACTTCAGGTCCATTCGAACAGTTCCTAAGGCCTCTGAATTATTATCCGAAGCCAGTTCTGAAAGCGACCTTCAGCATTTTCAGGATTCTTCAGTTTGACGCCAAGGACTTGCGTGAATGCCCGTGCAATTCTTGCGGCAACAGGAGGACGCAATGACCGCTATCACCAGCACCCGCCCCATCACGAACAGCCATCGTGCTCCGCTACGCCTGGCCCTTCCAAAGTTCTCCGTCGGTGCCGGGATCGGACAGTTGGCCAATGCGATCGGCGAGGCCTTCACGATGCTGTACGTGGCACCCTACCAGGCCGACCGGCCGCGCGTCGGCGCGGAAGTCAAATCAGACGGACGCGATCCCAGTTGGTAATGTCTCGCAACTTGGACATATGACATTGCGGCAGCTTTGGGAATAGTTCGGAGGCTCTGCAATGGCCGAGATTAGGCGCAAACCTGTCATTTCAGGCTCTCAGCGCCAACCATATCGGATATTTTTCGTTGTACTTCCCAATCGGCAGGAAGGGATTGTCGCGACATCTCAGCTGTACGATTGCAGTTTATTCGCCCATCCAAAATCGCGTCGACTATGTCCGGTGCGAGGTTAGTGAGTTGGAGCAGTCTGGCAACGTAGGACTGTGCGATGTCTTCCCCGCGCGCGAGTTCGGCGATCGTTGCGAACTCGCCCGATTCTAGCATGCGTTTCCAGCGGAAGGCGCGGGCCAGGGCTTTGAGCAGTGTGGTGTCGGGCTTCCGTGGTTGCGCGTAGCTCTCAGGTAGCTGCATCTCCTTTCGCCCACCGCGCTTCACCAATCTTAACGGGACGTGCAGCGTCACCGTCTCGGGGATCGGCGTGCCGCGGGTCATGCAGCCACTCCCATGTCACCAGCCCGCATTTCACGCGCGAGCCCCGCCAGCCCGTCCATACGCAGTCGCACGTTCAGCCCATCTGTGCCGATGTCGATCCGCTCGACCACAAGTGCCACGATGCGGGCCTGTTCGGCTGGGAACAGCTCGTCCCACAGTGGATCGAGCCGGGTCTGCGCCTCGCGAGCGTCAGCCTCAGTGATCTCACCGTCCCGCAAACGTGCTGACTTCCAGGTGCCCGCGACGATCTCCGGCTGGCGGAACACGGCGCGAAGTTGATCGATGACCGCAGCCTCGATCTCACCCGCAGGAACGCGGCCCACTGGGCACGATCCGGCTCCGTGCTTCAGCACGGTCTGGCTGACATAGTAGCGATAGAGCTTCCCGCCCTTGCGGGTGTGGGTTGGCGAGAACGCGGCGCCGTCGGGACCGAAGAGCAGCCCCTTCAGCAGGGCGGGTGTGTCGGCGCGAGTGCGCGCGGCACGCTTGCGCGGGCTCTCCTGAAGGATGGCATGGACCTTGTCCCACAGGTCACGGTCGATGATGGCATCGTGCTCGCCGGGATAGCTGTTCCCCTTGTGGACCGCCTCGCCGACGTACACGCGGTTGTTCAGCATCCGGTAGATGAACTTCTTGTCGATGCGGTGGCCGCGACTGGTCGTGACGCTCCGCGCGGCGAGTTCCCGCGCCAGTTCCGTGCACGACCCGATCTCGAGAAAGCGGGCGAAGATCCAGCGCACATGAGCGGCGCCCTCCTCGTCGATCAGCAGCTTCCGGTCCTCGACGCGGTAGCCGTAGGGCGGGACGCCACCCATCCACATTCCCTTCCGGCGCGAGGCGGCGATCTTGTCCCTGATCCGCTCGCCGGTGACTTCACGCTCGAACTGGGCGAAGCTGAGCAGGATGTTCAGCGTCAGCCGCCCCATGGAAGTCGTCGTGTTGAACGATTGCGTGACGGACACGAAGGTCACGCCGTTGCGGTCGAACACATCGACCAGCTTGGAAAAATCCATCAGCGACCGCGACAGGCGGTCGATCTTGTAGACCACTACGACATCGACCAGCCCATCATCGATGTCGGCCAGCAGACGTTTCAGGCATGGGCGGTCCAGCGTCCCACCAGAGATGCCGCCGTCATCATACTGATCGAGGACCAGCACCCAGCCCTCGGAGCGCTGGCTGGCGATGTAGGATTCGCAGGCCTCGCGCTGGGCGTGGAGGCTGTTGAACTCCTGCTCCAGCCCTTCTTCCGAGGATTTCCGAGTGTAAACGGCGCAGCGCAGCTTTCGGACGACCGGCTTGCTGGCGGGGGCTGACATATTCATCGCGCCCTGCCCCTGTGGTTCTTGAGTCCGAAGAACACCCAGCCGTTCCACCGCGTGCCGGTGATAGCGCGGGCGATGGCGGACAGCGACTTGTAGGGCCGCCCCTGCCATTCGAAGCCATTGGCTGTGACGGTGACGATCTGTTCGACGCCTTGCCATTCGCGAAGCAGCCGCGTGCCGGTGATGGGACGATCGCGATCGACGCGGATGCTACGCTTCGCACGGTCGCCGCCGTCCAGTTCCTCGCCCAGCCGCTCCAGTCGCCGGATCGTCTCGGGTTTCAGACCGCCATAGGTGAGTTCCTGGATGCGATAGGCAAGACGGCTTTCGAGATAGCGGCGGTTGAACGGCGGCGGTTCCGTTTCGAACAGCTCACGCCATTGGCGCTTCAGGTCGGGCGTCGGCGTGGTCTTCAATGCCGCCAGGCGAGCAGGTATGGGATCGGAAATGGTCATGCAGTTCTCCGCATCATTGCGGTTGCATGACCGCTCTGGTCGACCGCACAGTCCAGCAAACCATTCTCCGGGCCGGCAGATAGTTCGCTTGACTGTCGCGCCCGAAGCCGAACCAGCCCCACGGCAAGGATCGCGCAGAGTTCGGCGCGGCGCTCGGCGGGAGCCATGAGAGAGGACTTCAGGGCATTGGGGCGTTTCATGGTGGGTGGTTCCGGCTAACAGAGGCTTCACCATGGAAAAGCCAGCTGCCGCACGGAATCGGGACATTGCTCCCCGCCTAAAGTTGCCCTTTGAACGACGAACTGCCGAAATTCTTGGTGGATTGCTTCACGTTCGAGTTGTTCAGCCAGAGATTCGTTGGCTAAGCTTGGCTCTTGCTGAGTGGAGATCTTGTTGATGGCTAA
>JBKJRE010000308.1:0-2589 GCA_046594775.1 Rhizobiaceae bacterium
CTCGACGAACTGGCGCGCACACCGGTGATCGTCGTTTCGGCCGGGGCAAAGGCGATTCTGGTTTCAAGGACTTCCAGCGTTTTCGCAATATCCAGAATCGCCTTTGCCCCGGCCGAAACGACGATCACCGGTGTGCGCGCCAGTTCGTCGAGATCGGCCGATATGTCGAAGCTCGCCTCCGCTCCCTTGTGCACGCCGCCAATTCCGCCGGTGGCGAACACTTTGATGCCGACGAGGTGCGCGGCGATCATTGTCGCCGCCACCGTTGTGCCGCCGGTCCGCCCCTGGGCGATGGCGAAGGCGAGGTCGGCTCGCGACAGCTTCATCGCGCCGTCGGTCACCGCAAGCGCTTCGCGTTCGCCGTCCGACAGGCCGATGCGGATGCGCCCGTGCATCACGGCGATGGTCGCGGCAACCGCGCCTTCCTCGGCAATTATCCGCTCGACATCGGCCGCCATGGCGCTGTTTTGCGGGTAAGGCATGCCATGCGTGATGATGGTGCTTTCAAGCGCCACCACGGGCTTCCCGTTGGCGAGCGCCTTCGCCACGGAAGGCAGGACGTCGACGAAGGGGCGGGCGGATTTCGGCGTCATGAGTATCTCCAGCGGATCGCTGTCATCGCATTTCGGTCGCATGCGGCACAAGGGCCAGCGCTTCGGCAAAGGCGGCGTCCGACAGCTTGGGAACTGACGCGCCTGTCTCTATCGCCAACATTGCTGCGGCCATTCCCTCACGCAATGCTCCCTCCAGTCGCAGGCGACGCAGCATCGCAGCTATTGTTGCGCCGGCCAGCGCATCGCCTGCACCAGTGACGTCGATAATGCGTCGCGGGCAGGGCGGCTCGATCGAGAGGGTGCCGGATGCGTCGAAGCCGAGCACCGGTTGCGACCCCTGCGTGATGATGCCCAACGCAAGGCCCAGGCCGCGCAGCCGCTTGATGATCTCGTTCGAATGCTCATCCCCTTTCGCGCCGGCAAGGGCTGCCGCCTCGCGCGGGTTCATGAACAGGCATGTCAGGGACGGCAGCGCGTCCCTTAGCCTGATCGCCTTTGCAGGGGAAATGGCGATGGCGAAGACCGGCTTGGCCGACGCCAGCGGCATCAGCCTTTGCAAAGCCGCAGCGGGCAGATTGGCGTCGCAAAGCACGGCGTCCGCAGCTTCCAGAGCCTCGCGAACCTTGGCGCGCCGCATCTGTTTTGGGAACGAGAGTTCATAGAGCGCCATGTCCGCAATCGCCGCAACGACATCGCCCTCCCTGTCGAGCAATGCCGTATAACTTGGGGTGGCGCGGTCAAGAAACACTGCCGACAGGTCAGCAATTCCGGCCTCGGCGAGGGCGCGCGACACCGCATCGCCTGCCGCATCGCCCCCACGGACCGACATCAACGCGCCTGTCGTTCCACGTTGGACGGCGTTGCGCAGCGCATTGAACGCGCCACCGCCAACCTCCTCGCGCATGACGCCGGGATTGGACGCTCCGGGGATAAAGGGGCCGCTCACCTGGCCACGGCGGTCGATATGGGCGCCGCCAATCGCAAGAATGTGGGGCAAGGGCATGGAAGCTCCGGCGGCTCGTCTCGAAGTGCCTGCGGACATTAGGTTGGACGCGCACTTCGGACAACCGGTCGCACCGAATCAACGTGCCAGGGAACCGGCGGCCCGCGATCGTCGGACGTCGGCGCATGATTTCAAGGGGATACATCCGAGATGGAACAAAGGGAATGAAAACAGAACAAAAATGATATTCAGATTACTTTCAATAACTTAGGCCCTCTTGCAAAACAGGAACAAAACGAGTACATATTTGTGACGGCAGCGGACAATCCGGCCTTCATTGGCGACCAAGGGGTGATATCATGGCTCAGAATTCATTGCGGCTCGTAGAGGACAAATCGGTGGACAAGACAAAGGCCCTGGAAGCTGCGCTTTCGCAGATCGAACGCGCTTTCGGCAAGGGCTCGATCATGCGTCTCGGCGCCAATGAAAAAATCGTCGAGATCGAAACCATCCCGACCGGTTCGCTTGGGCTGGATATCGCACTCGGGGTCGGGGGCCTGCCGCGCGGCCGCATCGTCGAGATTTACGGTCCCGAAAGCTCCGGCAAGACGACGCTGGCGCTGCATACGGTGGCCGAGGCCCAGAAGAAGGGCGGCATCTGCGCTTTCGTCGATGCGGAGCATGCGCTTGACCCGGTCTATGGGCGCAAGCTTGGCGTCGATCTGGAAAATCTCCTGATTTCGCAGCCTGACACCGGCGAGCAGGCGTTGGAAATCTGCGATACGCTGGTTCGCTCTGGCGCCGTCGATGTGCTGGTGGTCGATTCCGTCGCCGCGCTGACGCCGCGTGCCGAAATCGAAGGCGAGATGGGCGACTCGCTGCCCGGCGCCCAGGCCCGGTTGATGAGCCAGGCGCTGCGCAAGCTCACGGCGTCGATCTCGCGTTCCAACACCATGGTCATCTTCATCAACCAGATTCGCATGAAGATTGGCGTCATGTTCGGCTCGCCCGAAACCACCACCGGTGGCAACGCGCTCAAGTTCTACGCCTCGGTGCGGCTCGACATCCGCCGCATCGGCAGCATCAAGAAGG
>JBKJRE010000387.1:0-3383 GCA_046594775.1 Rhizobiaceae bacterium
CCAGGTAGACGCCAATGTCGAAGAGCATCACTGTGGAGAGGTCCAGCGTGACGTCGCCGATGCGCGGCGACATCCAAAGGCCTGTCAGGAACGGCACGCCGAACGCGATGGAGAACAGACCTGCCAGAACGGCAACGAACAGTCCGAAGCCCGAAATGGCCATGGGATGGAAATAGAGCGTCCGGCGAACCTGATGCACGCCGAAGGCAATTCCGTGAATGGCGAAGGCCGACGCCGCGATCAGGCCGCCAATGAAGCCGCCACCGGGCTCGTTGTGGCCGCGCAGCAGCACGAAGATGGAAAACAACAGCATCAAGGCGGTCAGGTAGGGCGCGGCGGTCCGGAAGATGACGGTGCGCATGTCAGCCTCCTCCCGCTTTTTCGGATGATGTGTTTGCCGGCGTGGTGACACGGATCAGAGCGAGAATGGCAAGGCCCGCGATCATCACGACCGCGATCTCTCCCAACGTGTCCAGACCGCGGAAATCAACGATGATCACGTTGACGATGTTGCGGCCATGCGCGATGGCCAGCGAATGAGTTTCGAAGAACCGCGACAACGTATCGTCGAACGGGGCTTGCGTCACCTTGAGCAGCAGCAGCCCGAAACCAAGGCCGCAGGCGGTCGAGATGGTAATGTCCATCGCCTTTTCCTGCACCGGCCGATGGTCAGTCGGCGTCAGGCGGAGCCGGGTCATCACAAGCGCCAGTATCACCACCGAGAGGGTCTCGATCATGAACTGGGTGAAGGACAGGTCGGGCGCGCCGAACAGTATGAACAGCAGCGCCACCGCCAGCCCCTGTATTCCCAAGGACACGATCGCCGTCAAACGATCCTTGGCAAGGAACACCGCACCCAGCCCCAGGACCGCAACAATGACAATTGTCCATTCATGCAGCCGGAGGTGGGGGAACTCGGGCATCGACGGCAATTCCTCGAAGAGGAACATGGGCACCAGCAAGGTGAGTGCGACCATCACGAATGTGATCGTGAGATAGATGTCCAGCCGCCCATTCTGGATGGTGCGCGTCACGACGACCGAGAAGCGGAGCAGCGCGCGCATGGCCTGGTCAAACCCGCGATCGGGACCCCAGCCGATGGCCCGCAGCGCGGCTGCAATGGCCAGGCGCAGTTTGACCTGGAGAAAATAGGCGCCAACGCCGATCGCAATGGTAACGATCGACAGGAGCAGTGGCATTCCGAAATGGGGCACGGTCGAGGCATGCACCTCCACGGTCTGGCCGGCGACGGCGCTGGCCATCGGACTTGACAGGAAGTGATGCGCCGGCTCCGACAACAGACCGGACGCCATGCCGCATAGCCCGAGAGCCAGCGGGCCTATCCACAGCAAGGGCGGGCCCTCATGCGCCTTCTTGGAAATATTTCCGGGCGCGCCGATAAACGGTTTCAGACCGACCATGAAGGCCACCGCCAGCATCAGGGCATTGCCGGTTATGGCAACGATGGTGAGACCCGTTGCCCATGTTGTCCCGGTCGACAGCGCGGAATAGATCTCTTCCTTGGCCAGGAAGCCGAAGAACAGGGGCAATCCGCTCATCGAGAAGGCCGCCAGAATGCCTGCCGCGAAAGTGACCGGCATGGCCTTGCCGACGCCACCGAGGCGACGGATGTCGCGCACGCCGGTCTCATGGTCGATGAGGCCGGCGACCATGAACAGGCCACCCTTGAACATGGAATGCGCGATCAGGTAGAGCACCGCAGCCTCAATGGCCTTCTCGGAGCCGAAGCCGGTCAGCATCACAAGCAGCCCGAGCGAGGCCACCGTGGTATAGGCGAGCATCAGCTTGAGATCGGTTTGACGCAAAGCGAGCACCGTGCCGACGAGCAGCGTGGCGCCGCCGAAAAGCGGCAGAGTGGTCTCCCAGGCGGACGTGTCGCCCAGCACAGGATTGAGACGCATCAGCAGGTAGACGCCAGCCTTCACCATCGTCGCCGAATGAAGGTAGGCAGACACCGGCGTCGGGGCCTGCATGGCGTTGGGAAGCCAGAAATGCAGCGGGAACTGTGCCGATTTGGTGAATGCGCCGCCCAGCACGAGGATCAAGGCCGGCAGGTAAAGGGAACTCTCGCGCATCGCGTCGCCCGATACGAGCAAGGCGGAGAGCGAGCTCAATCCCGTCGCATTCGAAATCACCAGCAGGCCGGCAAGCAGCGACAGCCCGCCAAGCCCGGTGACGATGAGAGCCTGCAGAGCGGCGCGGCGCGCCGCTTCGCGTCCATGGTCAAAGCCGATCAGCAGGAACGAGGTAATGGATGTCAGTTCCCAGAAGACGAAAAGCATCATGAAGGAGTCGGATACGACCAGCCCCTGCATCGCGCCCATGAACATCAGGATGAATGAAAAGAACCTGCCTTGCTGAGGATGGCCCTTGAGGTAGCCGCCCGAATAGAGGACGACCAGCGCACCGATCCCCGAGATCAGCAGGGCAAAGGTCAGCGACAGCCCGTCAAGATACCAGGAGAAGCGAACGCCGAGGCTGGGAACCCAGTCGTAGCCGCCGGCAACCGAACCGCCATTGGCGACGGTGTCGAGCATTCCGGCGAAGTGGATGAAAAGCCAGACCGGAACGAGGCTGAGCGGCCAGGCGGCGTGGTGGCCGAGCAGGCGGCACAGCCATGGCGCGGCCAACGCGCCCAGAAACGGCAGCAGCAACGCAAGAAGTGTGAGCGATTGCGCTCCCGTCCCCATTCATCCATCCCGACTGGATTTCTACCGGCGACTGCCGGTCTGCTTGTTGTTCTGGTCAGATAGACGCTGGAGCCAGATACGACAAGCCAGTCCGGTCCGATTAACCCAATTCAATGGCGGGATCGCAAGATGCGGCTGCGAGACATCGCCGGAGATTGCAGCGTGCGGCTGGGCCCGGCGCTCAATACGGACTGATGTATTTGCCGTAGACCCACCCGGTAACGAAATTTCCGTTCTGGGCCGGATCGTGCCAGACCTGACACCAGCGATAGCGCACCTGCTGCTCCTGCTTCCAATCGGGTTGCGTCGCAATATCCAGGAGGTTGACGCCTCCCGTGCACTTGCCGGTCATCTGCAGGACCGTGCCGTTAGGATAGGCCGCCTGCTTTTGTGAACCGCCCGAGGGAAACTTGCGGACATTGAGCGTGTCGCCGAAAGGAACGTGCGACACCTGCCATGCTGCAAAGACAGCAGCATGGGCCGAGAACGCCATGACCCCAATGGCCGATGCGGCAGCAAGAGCGCGAGTTGTCCTGACCAGGGAATTCATCGTATCTCTCCGGATTGCCTGTTAAGTGTCAATTTCCGCAGGCTAGATACCAGCCCTTGAACCCGTCGTGATCGGCGTGTTCATCCACCATTCAAATACCTTCAGCAGCGAGACGCAATGAC
>JBKJRE010000547.1:0-3982 GCA_046594775.1 Rhizobiaceae bacterium
CGGTTTGGGCCAAATCCTTCCGGCTCCGTCTCGACCGCACCGCCCGTGCGAACATTCGACGAAACCCTCGACCTTGTTCCAAACCATCACCGGCAGATTGTTTCCGTCTGACGGGGAAACGCTCTGGGGCGACCCGTGCGACCGGTTAGGGTGACACATAGCGAGTATCGGATTTTGGGAATATAAACGGGAGTGGGGGATGTTCTACACGTTTTGGCTGCAAAATATTTGCAAGTCGGAGGATCTGTTTCCATGAACACTTGATCGTTGTATCGTAAGGGGAAAGCAACAGGAGGTCGCTCCGATGACTTTTCTGACGACTATTTGTCGCCTGCTTTCATTTTCCTTGGCGATTGGGATGACAATCCATGCCGATGCGCAAACCCCGGATAGAGACTTTACCTTCAAGGGCGTCAGCGTTCTACCATCCGCCGAAGTCTCGAAGACAATCGCCGAACTGCCCAAGATGGGCGCGGACGAGTGGGGTCAGCAGGCGGTCGCACCTCGCGAACTGCAGGTCGATCCAGACCTTCGCGGTGCCGGCGGCGGGGACATCGATCTGAATGCCGCCGGCATGGGCAGCCTGCCCTTCGTCGTGCCGAATTCGATCATCCTGCAGTTCACGCCCCAGACGACGTCCGCCGAAATTGCCGACTATCTCTCGACCAACAACCTGCCTGTCGTGCAGTCGTTTCCCGGGATCGGCGCGGTGCAGGTCCAAGCGGATCTTTCGAAGTATTTTGCCCCTCATTTATCCGACAAGAGTCCCAATGAAACTCTGTTGCGCGGACTAACAACCGCTGTAAGTGATTTCACCAAGGACAGCCGCATCCAGTCGGCGTCACCCGACATCCTGCTAACCGGAAAGAACGAACATGAAGGCGTCCGGAAATCACCAATATGCTGCATCCCACCGAAGTAACCACTTCGGTGGGTTCCGGTGATGACCAGGAAATTGCGGACTGGGGCATCGCAGACATTGAGGCGGATAGCCTCTGGGGCATGCCGGGAGCGAATGATGGGGTCATTTTTGGCGTGATGGATGTCGGCTTTTCCCGTCACGACGACATCGTCTTCCTGGATTTTCCGACCTTGTCCGCCAGCAACAACCACGGCAATCACGTCGCTGCGATCGGTTGCGGACGTCACAATGGAATCGGCATGGAGGGTGTGCTGCCGAACTGCTTTGTCCGCGCTCGCTCAGGTGACGTTTTCTTCGAGGGGGCCGAAGGCAACCCGCAGATCGGCTTTATGGTGCTGTTCAGCCAGATTCTTGCTTCGCTCGACAAGTTCATCGGCGAACAGGATGATGTCTCCGCCTTCAACATCAGCCTCGGCTACAACTGGCGCAGCAATTTCGGTATCAATCCCGATCTGCCGGAATCTCAGCAATGGCGCCAACTGGTCGAAATGCAGGGAATCATGCTGGTCGGCGTTCTTGAACTCGCGCAGCGGAAGAACAAGGTGATCTTCTCTGCCGCAGGCAACGACAGTACGGGTCTGAGTACGCCAATCGGGGCGAAATATGCCAGCCCGTTCAACTGGGCGGCCATTATCGCCCGCGAACGAGGCATCGCTGAAAACGGCATTATCGTCGGTGCCCACGGACTCAATGGCAAGCGCGCGGGGTTCTCCAATAGCAACGCTCAGATTTCCTGTCCCGGCGTCGATGTTCTTAGCGCGGTGGCGTTCGGTCCCGATGGCCAGGCGTCGCGTTCGGCCTATGGCAAGATGAGCGGCACGTCGATGGCCTCGCCCTATTGCGCGTCTGCCCACATCCTGTTCCGGCTCGTCCGGCCGGGTTACACCAGCCTGGAGGCTGCCCGCTGCATGATGGCTTCCGACGAATTCACAGACGACGGAACGCCGCGCCTGAAGCTGACCAAGGCGTTGGCCGCCTGCCCGCCGCGAAGCTGAGTGTTCGAGGTCCGGTGCGTGGCGCAAGAGCCGCGTCGTCGAGGAGGAAATCATGACCGTCACACACGGAATTCTGTCGGGCCTGATGGCCACCGGTTTTGTGCTGCTGTTGCATCAGAGTCCGGCCCGCGCCGATTTTGTCGGGGATCTGGTTCTCCAGCCACCCGGATGCCAAGGTACCGGCCACTGCACGCTCGGCGCGGATTTTGGCTTCGTCGACGCCAAGGGCACGGGATGGCAGGCAGCCAAGGGCCTCTTGACCGACGGCGCTTCAATCCCGCCTTGGGCTCAGCCGTTCGTAGGCGCGCCGTTCGAAGCCGCCTATATAAAAGCGGCAGTCATCCACGACCATTATTGCGACCGCCACGTCCGCCCCTGGCGTGACACGCACCGGGTTTTCTACGAGGCGCTGCGCAAGAGCGGCGTGGAGGCCGGCAAGGCGGGAATCATGTATTTCGCCGTCATGGTCGGCGGCCCGAAATGGCTCTGGCTAGTCAAGGGAAAACCCTGCCCGGTCGGCATGGGTTGCATCAACCAGTTTGACATTGGCGCGTCGGTTCCGGGCAGTCAGTTCGGTATTGGCGAACAGGCCGAACTGCTGATGATCCGGCCTGAAGACTACGCCTCGGCGACCTTCACGAACGCCATGGCGCAGAACCTGCCCGAACTGACGGCTGCCGGCGACGCGCTGACCCCTGAGGAGGTCGAAGCGCTGGCCGAACAGGCGATGAAGGACGATTTCTATTTCAAGAATCCGGACGAGGTAGGAACAGGCCTGAGCCTGAGCCTCACGCTCGAGACGCCATGAACGGGGTTTACAGTCGCCTTGCACGCGCTTTGGTCTGGTTGCCGCAGCGCTCCTATGGCCTTCCGGACATCGGGCTCAGATGCGTTCGCTTGAACTCCACACCCAGTTTCAGCCCGTAGCCAAGCATGCGGTCAAGCCCGATATGGGCGGCCCAGATGGCGGCGATCCCGAAGGCCCACGGGCCAAGGGCAAGGCCCACCAGCGCCAGCAGCGCGGGAGCGACATAGGTGTGGACAAGATTGTAGCTCAGCGCGCCGGCCCGGGCTGAAAGCAGATAGGCCAGCATGGAAACATCGGGCCCAAGGAAGAGCAGCGCGAAAATCAGCCATGACTGGTCGAGCCAGGCATAGGCGAAAACGCTCGCGCCCAGCATGGCAGCGCCTTCAAGGCGCAGCAACAGGATGACATTGGCTGCCTGCGGCGGCGCGCTTTCGGTCGATGTGTCGGCAAGCGTCATGATGCGTTCCTTTCGCTGACTGGCCGTGCTGAAAATCAGGTCACCTCTGCAGCGCGTTCCCGATGACCATCAGAAGACCGCCCGCCAGCGTGATGTTGACCAGCGTCAGGTAAAGGTGCGGGTCGCGCTCCTTGCCCTTGAACAGGAAGAGATTGTGGTAGAGCGCGGTCGCCAGCACCAGGAAGGCGATCAGCGCCAGCGCTGCGAAAAAGGTCCAGACACCGAACATCAGCGCCAGCCCGCCGACCAGCTGCACGGCGAAGCCCGCCGCCATGATCGGCGCGGGCAGCCGCCAGCCATAATTGGTGAGGCCGTCCCGGCGCTCTCCGAAATTCCAGAAGTTGCGGATACCGGCGATCACGAAAAATCCGCCGAAGATTACCCTCCCGACGATCGCCAGAATTGCTGCTGTGGTCATGCCCGGCCCCGAAATACCCACCTGCCCTGATAGCGGATCAGGCGAAGGCCCGGAAGGGGCAAAGCTGCAAAACCTTCTCCCACGGGCGGGGCATTCAATACGCTACGCGAACGCCCCTGCCCGCTTCGGGAGGAACCTACTCGGCGGCGACCTTCGCCGCCGGGTTGTTCGGATGCTCTGTCCAGTTGGCATAGACCGGCGACACGGGCCGGCCGGTGCGCTCGTCCATCACGCCAGCGGCCAGCGGCTCCATGGTGATGCAGTTCTCCACCGGGCAGACATTGACGCAGAGGTTGCAACCGACACACTCGGCCTCGATCACCTCGAAATGCCTGACGCCGTCAACCATCGCGGTGATTGCCTGGTGCGAGGTGTCCTCGCA
>JBKJRE010000419.1:0-3047 GCA_046594775.1 Rhizobiaceae bacterium
CAACCTGATCGTTCCTTTCGTCGACCGCATCGGCGCGAAGATGAACATGATGGAGCAGGTACTCGACGTCCCGACGCAGGAGATCATCACCCGCGACAACGCCATCGTGGCGGTAGACGGCGTCGCCTTCTACCAGGTGCTGAACGCGCCGCAGGCCGCCTATCAGGTGTCGGGCCTGCAGAACGCCATCCTGAACCTGACGATGACCAATATCCGCACCGTGATGGGCTCGATGGACCTCGACGAACTGCTGTCCAACCGCGACACCATCAACGAGCGGCTGCTGCGCGTCGTCGACGAGGCGGCGCATCCCTGGGGCATCAAGGTGACCCGCGTCGAGATCAAGGATATCAACCCGCCGGCCAATCTGGTCGAATCGATGGGCCGCCAGATGATGGCCGAACGCAACAAGCGCGCCCAGATCCTCGAGGCAGAGGGCCTCAAGCAGTCGCAGATCCTGGAGGCCGAGGGCCGCAGGGAAGCAGCCTTCCGCGATGCCGAGGCGCGCGAACGTTCCGCCGAGGCCGAGGCGCGCGCCACCACCGTCGTTTCGGAGGCCATCGCCGCCGGCGACGTGCAGGCGATCAACTACTTCGTGGCGCTCAAATACACCGAGGCGCTGGCCAAGGTCGGCACCGCCAGCAACAGCAAGGTGGTGCTGATGCCGATGGAGGCTTCGGCGCTGATCGGCTCGCTCGGCGGCATCGGCGCCATCGCCAGGGAAGTGTTCCGCGAGGGCGGCACATCCGGCGCGCAGCGGCAGGGCGCGCGGCCGCCGGTCATCCGCCCGGACGAAAGCTAGGAGCGCTCCCTCATGCTGGAACGCATCTTCGGAGAACTCGGTCCTTGGAACTGGATGGTTCTGGGCTTCGTGCTTCTGACGCTCGAAATTCTGGTGCCCGGCGTCTTCTTGTTGTGGATCGGCCTTGCCGCGCTGATCGTCGGCGCGCTGTCGCTGATGATCTGGGAAATGGATTTCTGGGTCTGGGAAGCCCAGGTCGTGCTTTTCCTGGCGCTGTCGCTGGTCTGCGTCTTTATCGGCAAGCGGATCATGAGCGGCCGCGGCGACGATTCAGACCAGCCGCTGCTGAACCGCCGCGGCGCCCAGCTAATCGGCCGCACAGCGACGCTGGCCGAGCCGATCGTCAATGGCCGGGGACGCATCAAGATCGATGACACGACGTGGCGTGTCTCCGGACCCGACCTGCCGGCAGGCGCCAAGGTGAGGGTGAAATCGGCCGCCGAGACCGACCTGGAACTGGTGGTCGAGGCCGCCTGACGGCGTTCAGGCCGCGCCGATGCGCAGCAGATCGTGGAAGTGGACGATGCCAATCGGGCGTCCGTCTTCAATGACGACGAGCGCGCTGATGTCGTTCTCGTTCAGAATGGCCAGCGCGGCGCTCGCCATAAGCTGCGGCCGGACCGTCTTGGGGCTGCGGGTCATGACGTCGTCGACCAGCGTCTCG
Organism: Rhizobiaceae bacterium; assembly: GCA_046594775.1. Classification (GTDB taxonomy): domain Bacteria; phylum Pseudomonadota; class Alphaproteobacteria; order Rhizobiales; family Rhizobiaceae; genus CAMYMG01. The sequence continues at coordinate 1,467 of JBKJRE010000419.1, forward strand.
ACCAGATTGCGCTCGAGATTGCGGGCGAGGTCGCCATCGGTGACGATGCCAGCCAGCCGGCCATCCGCATCGATGACGCAGACGCAGCCGAAGCGCTTGCGTGAAAGCTCGCGCACAGCCTCGGGCATCTTGGTGCCGAGCCCGACCTTCGGCACGTCGTCGCCCGCATGCATGATCTCGACCACCTGCGTGAGATTGGCGCCGAGCTGCCCGCCCGGATGCAGGTCGCGGAAATGGTCCGGTGTGAAACCCCGCGCCTCGAGCAGGGCAACGGCCAGTGCATCGCCGACCACAAGCTGGAGCAACGTCGATGTGGTCGGCGCCAGACCGTGCGGGCAGGCTTCCGGCGTTCTTGGCAGCTGGAGCACCACATCGGCCTCGCGCGCCAGCGCCGAAGTTTCCCCGGCGGTGATCGCGATGAGCGGGATGGAGAAGCGGCGCGAATAGGCGATCATGCCTTTCAGTTCCTGGGTTTCACCCGACCAGGACATGGCAAGAATGGCGTCGTCGCGGCCAATCATGCCGAGATCGCCATGATTGGCCTCGGCCGGATGAACGAAGAAGGCCGGCGTGCCGGTGGAGGCTAAAGTCGCGGCGATCTTGGCGCCCACATGGCCGCTCTTGCCGACTCCGGAAACGATGATGCGGCCGCGAATCCCGGTGATCAGCGCCACGGCGTGCGCGAAGGGTCCGGCCAGGCCGTTCTGCAGCGCCTCAGCCAGAGCCGCAACGCCCGCCTGCTCGGTGGCTACGGTCCGCAATGCCGAGGCGATGGACTCCTGTGGGTCTGGCGGACTTTTCAACGATCCCGGATGCATGGGGCATGCGATTAGCGCGTCGCGAGGCGGCTGTCCATCAGTATCGCAGCGCATATGGACGGCCATTTCAACGCTCCGTTAACCATCCTGATTTACGGTTCCGTAAACATTGGCGCATGCGCGCCTTCAATCCAGTCAGGTGACGATGTCCCGGGTACGCCCTGCACCACGATCACGCCTTCCCAAGCAGGCGCTGCGCGCTCTGCTGCTTGCGGCGGGGGTGGCGGGCGCCGTCTGGCAGGCACAGGCGCAGTTGCGGGGCGCCGTCTCGGCTGACGCAGGCCAGCCGCTCTATCCGTTGCGCGGTACTGGACAGGACGGCGTCGCCGCACAGGATGCGGCGACCCAGACCCAGCCGGCCTATACTCCCGTAAGCCCCGGCGCCCTGCCGGACAGTGTTCCGGGGGCCGCGGAAAATCAGGCTGCGCAGGAGACGAATCCGGAAGCCACGCCTGTCGAGCCGGTCGCGCCCGGGAACACCGCCAGCAACGCCGAAACCGACGACACGCCGACCGGAACGGTGCGAGCGCCGACCATCGACTCGCTGGACGACCTGTCGCTCGACGCCGGCGCGACCCGGGCCGGCGCAATTGAAGGGCTGGCCGCCGAGGTCGAGGACAAGCCTTTCGAGGCGCCGGGAATCCGGATGGGCACTTTCATCCTGAGACCGACCGTCGAACAGGGCGTTACGGCCACCTCCAATGCCAGTTCGAGCACCACGGGCACGGCGGCTGTGCTGTCTGAGACGACCTTGCGCCTCAAC
>JBKJRE010000203.1:0-2926 GCA_046594775.1 Rhizobiaceae bacterium
GCGAGGGCTACGTCTCTGTCGAGCACTTGAAGCGTTACACGACGACCGGCATGGCCAACGACCAGGGCAAGACATCGAACCTCAATGCGCTGGCGCGCATGGCCGCGTTGAGGGATGTCCAGATCCCCGAAGTCGGCACGACGACGTTTCGTCCTCCCTTCACGCCGGTTTCGATTGGTGCGTTGGTAGGACGCGAAACCGGCCTGCATTTTCGCCCGATACGACGCTCGGCTTTGCACCAGCAGCATCTGACCGCCGGCGCGCGCATGACGGAGGCGGGTGCCTGGATGCGACCCTGGTTCTATCCAGAGGGCGCCGCAGACAATCTCAGGCAAGCCTATGCACGCGAGGCACAGCATGTCCGCGCGCATGTCGGCATCATCGACGTCTCGACGCTCGGCAAGATCGCCGTTCAGGGGCCCGACGCGGCCGAGTTTCTGAACCGCGTCTATGTCAACGACTGGAGCAAGCTTGCGATCGGGCGCCTGCGCTACGGCGTCATGCTCCGCGAGGACGGGTTCGTGGTTGATGACGGCGCGACGGCGCGCCTCGGCGAACACGATTACTTCATGACAACCACCACCGCGAACGCGGCTTCTGCACTGGCGTTCATGGAGCACCTGCTGCAGTCGGCGTGGAGAGACCTGCGTGTCCACGTGACGTCGGTAACTGATCAATGGGCAGCCGTCGCGGTCGCCGGCCCGAAGTCGCGCCGGCTGCTGGAGTCTGTTCTCACTGCAGCGGATTTGTCTTCGCAAGCGTTGCCCAACAACCATTTTCTGCACGCGGACCTCTCCGGCACGACCGTCCGCGTCCACCGCATGAGTTATTCCGGCGAACTCGCCTACGAAGTCTATGTTCCCTCCGCCTTCGCGCATTCGGCCTGGCAAACACTTCTCGACGCCGGCGCGCCGCTCGACCTCAAGCCATATGGCACGGAGTCAATGGGCGCGCTGCGCATCGAGAAGGGCCATATCGCCGGCGCGGAAATCGACGGCCGAACAACGCTGAAGGATTTGGGCCTATCGGGCCTAGCCAGCACAAGGAAACCGTTCGTAGGTTCGGTCCTGCGCAACCGTCCGCTGCTCGACGATCCCGCGAGACCAACCATCGTCGGTCTCGAGATCGAAGGCGACGCCGGCACGCGCGCCGGCGCGCTGCTCTACCCGGCGCAAGGGCCCACCAAGGGCCACGGGGAAGGTCATATCACTTCGACCACATGGTCTCCGGCGCTCGGAAGGCATCTGGCGCTGGGGTTGCTTTCGCGCGGGCCGGAGCGGATGGGAGAGACAATTCGCTGTGTCGATTTCGTCGGCAACCAGGCGGTGACCGCGAAGGTCGTTTCCCACCATTTCTTTGACCCGGAAGGAGTTCGCCAGAATGCTTGACCGTCATTCACCTCTCCCGGTCCACGACGTCACTGATCCGCATGTCCGGAGCGCGCCCACCCTCCTGCTAGGCGAGTGGCCGCTTGGAGGCCTTGCTCAGGTCGCGGGCTGGCCCTCGAATTTCGACGCCGCAGTCGTGCCGGCGCTCGTCCGTCTCGGCTTTTCCGGCATCGGCGACTTCCGCACGATACAGACTGCGGGCAAGGCCCAGGCGATGCGCATCACTCCGCACCGCCTTTTGCTTCGCCATCTCGATCCGGCCGTGCTTTTCGACGCCCTTGCGTATTTAGATCCGGCAGAGGTGCCAATCCTCGATCTTTCCAGCGCGCGAATCGTTATCCGGATCGAGGGATCGCAAGCGGAGCAGCTGATGACGCGCCTGTCTTCCGTCGATTTCGGACCCGACGCTTTTCCGGTGTTCGCGTTCGCGCAGACCGGCATCCATCATGTCGGCGTGCTGGTGCAGCGCCTTGACCAAAACCGCTTCGATATTCTCGTACCGACGACATGGGCCTTATCGATCTGGGAGGTGGTAAGCGAGTGTGCGGCGCCTTTCCGGCCTCAGATTGTGTGATGGATGAATAGCCTGCGCTGCGATGCAGGTTTTCTGCCGCTTTTCATCCCAATTCGCTCCATTTGGGACGTACCAGCCGCTGCTCGTTGTCAACGATGACATAGGCTGCGCCTGACAGCCGGCCCACTGGCTTCAGCCGCATGGTGTCGATCCGGCCATTCGCAATGATGTCCGGGCTGACATGGATATGTACAATATCGCCGAAGACCATCATCGAATCTCCGATCGGCAAGAACTTGTGCAGTCGGCACTCCAGCGCGGCTTTCGATTCAGCCACGCGTGGCGGGCGTACGCGCGTGGAACTGGCAGCGGCGAGCCCGCAGAGTTCGATCTCGTCGACGTCCCCGGGGCAATCGACGGACGACATGTTCATTGGCACGATCAGCTCCCCGCTGACGATGTTGACCACAAATTCGTTCGTCTCGCGGATGTTCCGGACCGTGTCCTTGAAATCGTGGGTGCTGCCGGCGCCATTGTTGGTGACTGTGACCTGGACGATCGGAGGATTGCTTGTTACCGCGCTGAAATAGCTGAAGGGCGCCAGATTGTTGCGTCCAGAGGCGTTGACCGTTGAGACCCAGGCGATCGGGCGTGGCACGACGAGGCCGGTCATGAGAAAATAGAGCTGGTCTCTGGGCAGTTGGTCGGTGTCCGCGTCGATACCGCTCATGTGTCAATCTTCTCCGCCTGTAAGGGGGCCCCCGGCCAGCGCGACGGCGCAGCCCCGGTCGACCAAGCGACCGGAGAGCCGGCTCGGTCTGCCGCTTCGCCGGGATCGAGTTTGTCGTCCCATAGACGGGCGACAAAGCGGCGCCCCGTCACGCAGTCGGAAGCCTCCGACGCGAGCCAGCGGATCGGCGGTCCCATTACCTCCGGCTGTATCATGGTACCGCGGGGATACGGCGTCTCATCGGTGACCCGCGCGCCGGACTGAAAACTCTCCGCCACGATCCGCGCCTTCAAC
>JBKJRE010000291.1:0-2768 GCA_046594775.1 Rhizobiaceae bacterium
CAGCCCAAGCCTGCTCGGGCGCCCGCGAGGCCACGGCGTCAAAAATCCGCTGGTGGCTGGCCAGCGCCTCCTCGGCCGCGCCTTCAGCCCGCAGCGACACAGCGCGCTGACATGATAGCCAGCCCGAGATCGCCCCGTGCAACGCGCCGAACACCGGATTGCCGCCGATCTCGGCCAGCACCAGATGATAGTCGACATCCGTGCGCTGAAACTCTGCCATATCGCACATCGCCGCCCGGTTCACCTCCAGCGCCGCACCCAGCCGCGCCACATCAGCATCTGTCGCGATCTCTGCCGCGTTGCGGGCGATCGCAGCCTCGAACACCCGTCGCGCCTCTTGAAAGGCCTGCTCTCCCTTAGGCGAGGCCATCAGATGCTTGGCAGACCCAGACAACTGATCAACCAACACCGTGATCGTCGGCCGCGTGATGCGCGCGCGGCCACCAGTCGAAAGCTGCAAGAACCCCGTCCGCTCCAACAGCAGCAACGCTTCCCGGATAGCCGGACGCCCTACGCCGAACGAAGCCATTAGATCGCGTTCCGAAGGCAGGTTCTCCCCTTCAACCAACGACCCCCTAATAATCGCCTTCTCGATCTGGAGCGCAACATCTTCATGGACCTTGCGCCGCCGGACGTTCTGAAATTGCATGATCAACCCTCTTTACGCGGCTTCAATGCATCGATTGTGTCCCCTATCCTTGCTTTTGTCGCACAACAACGCGCCGAATCCCCTGCAAGCCTAATCTTTCGGGGCGCGATACCGCACACGTTGGGCATCAATGAACATCGCGATCATGATGATCAACCCCTGAATGACCTTGATCCAGAATACCGACACACGCATCAGATTGAGGCCCCTGTCGATGGTGGAAAGCAGCAAAACCCCGCCCAGCGCCCCCAACATCGTCCCCCGCCCACCTTGGAGACTGACACCGCCGATCACAGCCCCGGCAAATACTGTAAAGATATAACCCTCGCCCAGATTGACCTGAATGGAAGCAACCCGCCCCGCCAGCATCCACCCGGCTAGCGCGGCCAGCAACCCGCTCAGCATGTAAACCTGCCGGATGCGCTTGTCGGCATCGATGCCTGAAGCAAGCGCCGCCTCCTTGTTGCCGCCAATGGCATATAGCTCGCGGCCAAATCTGTGGTGGTTCAACAGGATATGCCCCACAACGAAGACCAGCCCGGTAGCGAGAACCGCAACTGGGATTTTGACGACCCCCTTGATCTCGAACGCAGTGGTGTGCCCCAGCCAGTAAAACACGTCAGCCGCTGCGAAGTTCAGCCCGGTCGTAGCATTGCCTTCGGTAAAGGCAAGCATCAACCCGCGCAAAATCAACAGCATCGCCAGTGTGACGATGAAGTTGTTCATCCGGCCAGCAGTGATCAGACCGCCTATCACATAGCCGATCAGTGCCCCCATGATCAAAATGGTCAGGATCGAAAGATAGGGATTGATCAACAGCCCAGCCCCCCAAAAGGGTGACAGCGCCGGCACGATCAGCCAGATCCCGAGAAGGGCCGCCAGACCCAGGGTTGATTCCGACGAAAGGTCGAAGTTGCCCGAGATCAGCACAAATGTTTGCCCCACTACCAGGATCCCCAGCACTGCCGCCGCCGACAGTATGTTGGTGATGTTGGCCTGGGTCAGGAAATGTTCGCTTTGCGACATGAAGAATAGAAAGACAAGTGCAAGTATCACCCAAATCAACTGATCTATTAAAAAGGGAATGTACCTAGACAGGCGCATGCATTGTCTCCATCTCGCCTTCGATGGCGGCCAGCAGATTGACTGTCGTGATCTCGTCCCTGCCCTTGGTGAACTGCCGCACGATCCGGCCCCGGTAGAACACCACGATCCGGTCGCAGATATCAATCAGCTCGCTCAGTTCGTCCGAAACCACGCCCACCGCCACCCCCTGCGCACTCAACTGATCGACAATGCGCAAAAGCTCCACCTTGGCCTGAACATCCACCCCTTGCGTCGGTTCATCCAACAGCAACAGCCGAGGCTCTGTCGCGGCCATCTTCGCTACCACCACTTTCTGTTGATTGCCGCCGCTCAGGTTCTCCACCGCCGTCTCCATCGATGGTGTCTTGATCCCGAGCGTTTTAATGTATCCGGCTACCAACTTACGCTCTTTCGCGCCATCAATCAGTCCGTTTCTCCCACTCAGCCGCCGCAGGACCGACATGGAGGCATTGTCGCGAACTGATCGTATGGCCACGATGCCCAGTCCGTGCCGGTCGCGGGGCACATAGGCTAAACCCGCAGCAAGCGCGCGCGTCGGACTGCCTGCCAAATATGCCACGCCGTCTATCTTCACCGACCCGGCACCGAGCGGCTCCAGCCCGAATAGGCCGCGCGCAATTTCGCCAGGCCCGCTGCCCTCCAGTCCGGTCAAACCGACCACCTCGCCCGCACGGATCGTCAGATCCACGTCCTGATAGGCCCCGGCGCGTGTCAGCCCCAGCATCTCCAGCACCGGTTTGCCCAGCGCCGCCGGTACTCTCCGATAACGCTCGACATTGGCCCCGCTGATCATTTGGATCAGCTCTGGCTGGGTGATCCCGGATATCGGCGCCGCCCCAGCCACCGTACCGTTTCGTAGGACCGTCACCCGGTCGGCCACGTCGAAAATCTCTTCAAGATAATGCGAGATGTAGATGAAGGACGCGCCCCGGTCGCGTTGTGCCCGCACAAAGCCAAACAGCTTGGTCACATCATGCTTGGGCAACGGCGCCGTCGGCTCATCGAGAATAAC
>JBKJRE010000310.1:0-12741 GCA_046594775.1 Rhizobiaceae bacterium
GCTGCGGGCCAGGCCGCTGCTTGGCCGCCTGGACGCGTTGCTGTTCGCCGCCGACGAACGCGGCGAAGCCGGTCGCATGTCGCTGATCGCCTTCGTCGTGAGGATTGTCTCTGCCGCCATCGCCTTTGTCAGCCAGGTGTTTCTGGCGCGCTGGATGGGCAGCTTCGAATACGGCATCTTCGTGCTGGTCTGGGTGACGATGGTCATCGCGGGCAATGTATCTTGTCTCGGTTTTCATACCTCGGTGATCCGATTCATTCCCGAATACCGAGAAAAGGGCATGATCGCCGAACTGCGCGGCATTCTGCTCGCCAGCCGGCTTTTCGTGCTCGTGGCGTCGACCCTGATTGCCGGCTTGGGCGTGCTCGGCGTCTGGTTGCTCGCCCCGCATATCGAGAGCTACTACATCGTGCCCTTCGTGCTGGGCTTCATCTGCTTGCCGATGATTGCCTTTTCCGACGTTCTGCAAGGCCTGGCGCGGGCCAACAGCTGGGCGCTCTTCGCCTTGTCTCCAACCTATCTCATGCGGCCGGTCCTGATCCTCGTTTTCATGGCCGCAGCGCTTTTGGCAGGCTATCGCGCAGACGCCGTTACCGCGATCCTGGTGGCCATTTTCGCCACCTATGTCACAACCCTCGCCCAATTCGTCGGCGTCACCAGCCGTATCGACCGGAAGCTGCCGGTTGGTCCGCGCAAGATGCATTTCGGCCTGTGGTTTGCCGTCTCGATGCCGATCTTTCTTGTCGAGAGCTTCTTCTTCCTGCTCACCAACGCCGACGTCCTCATGGTCGGCTTCTACATGCAGCCTGACGACGTCGCCGTCTATTTTGCCACCGTCAAGGCGCTGGCCCTCGTGCATTTCGTCTACTTCGCGGTCAAGGCCGGCGTCGCCCAGCGCTACGCCGCCTATACCCATGGCGAACCCGACAAGCTGGCCGCCTTCGCCCGCGAAACCGTCGCCTGGACCTTCTGGCCGTCTGTGTTCATGGCTCTGGTGGTTCTGGCGCTCGGCGAGCCGATGCTGATGCTGTTCGGCCCCGGCTTCGAGGCCGGCTACCCGCTGCTCTTCATGCTGGTGGTAGGCGTCGTCGCCCGTGCCGCTGTCGGCCCCTGCGAGAGCCTTCTGACCATGAGCGGCAACCAGAATGTGTGTGCGCTCGTCTATGCCCTGACCCTCGTCGTCAACATCGCGCTCAGTCTGGCGCTGATCCCGTTCTTCGGCCTCTGGGGAGCGGCCGCCGGTACTGCCGGCGCCATGCTATTCGAAGCCACTGCCCTGTCATTCACGGTCTGGAGGAGGCTTGGCATCATCATGTTAATCTTCGTTCCCTCACCCGCAGCCGGGAGCCGTCGCTGATGGTTGCTACTCCCCTCTTCGAAGAAATGAGCGGCGGTCCTTCGGGCACGCTGATCGCCGGGCTTGCCGGCCTCGCCGACAAGGCCGCCGACCGCGCCCAGGTCGAACTTCTGGCCAATGATCGCCCGCGCCGCCAGCTGGCGATCTATCCTGCCTCGGCCGGTTTCGACCTGGTCGAGGAACTCGACTTCCTGTGCAACCGCACCATCGAGCCCAACATATTCTTCAACCCGCGCTTTCTGGCGCCGGCGATGCCGCGCCTTGAGGACCGCGAAGTCCGCCTGGCCGTCATTCGCGATGGCGACGAGTTCAAAAGCCGGCTGCGCCTGCTGGCGCCGTTCTCGATCGAGAAGCCCGCCGTTCCGATCGGCGTTTCGATCATGCGCACCTGGTCGAATCCCTTCGGGCCGCTCGGCACGCCGCTGGTCGACCGGGACGATCCGCAAGGCGTGATCGAGGATTTCATTTCGATGCTGTCGCGCCCGCATCTGAGGCTGCCCAAGGTGCTGGTCATGCCGGAAATCAGGCTCGACGGAGCTGTCGCGGCGATCATCCGGAACGTCGCTGAGTCAAGGGGCCTGCCGCTTATCTCGAATGGCCGGGTTGACCGCCCGTTTCTCGAAAGCAGCCTCGGCGGCGACGATTATCTCAAGGCCTCGCTCCGGTCGCATCACTACCGCGAGTTCCAGCGGCTGAAGCGGCGGCTCTCCGATCAGGGCCGGCTGGAGCATCATGTCGCGCGTGGCCCGGAGGAAATCCGGCTTGCCGTTGAGGCCTTTCTGTCGCTTGAGGCTTCCGGCTGGAAGGGTCGGCGGCGCACCGCCATGGCGGCCGACCGCTATCGTGCGGCCTTTGCGCGCGAGGCCGTCTACAGCCTGGCCGAACTTGATCTATGCCGGGTGCATTCGTTGACGCTGGACGACAAGGTCATCGCCTCGCTGATCGTCTTCGTCGAGGCCGGTGTGGCGTATACCTGGAAGACCGCCTACGACGAAGCGTACTCGGCCCATTCGCCCGGCACGCTGCTGATGATCGAAATGACCAGACAGCATCTCGAAGATCCCAACATTGATCTGACCGATTCCTGCGCGGTGCCGGACCATCCTGTCATGTCGCGGCTGTGGAGCGAGCGCAAGCCGATCGGCACACTGATCATCGGCATGACGCCAGGGGTGGACCGCATCGCGCGCCAGGCCGCCTCGCAGCTTCATCTCTACCGGGAAACGCGGAATCTCGCCCGTCTTGTCAGGAATCGCGTCCGCTCCCTGCTCAATCGCCGCTAGCAGGCAGGCAGGGCTCACGATCGCGGATTTCGGCTTCCCGCCGGGCGCTTTCGCGAAAGATGCGCCGGATCACCTTGCCGCTGGTTGTCAGCGGCATCGAATCGACAAACTCGACTTCGCGCGGATATTCATGTGCCGACAGCCGCTCGCGCACCCACAGGCCTAGTTCGTCGGCGAGCCCCGCATCGGCTGCAACGCCTTCTCTCAGCACCACGTAGGCCTTGACGATCTCGGTGCGCAGCGCGTCGGGCTTGCCGACCGCCGCAGCCAGGCACACCGCGGGATGGCCTGACAGACAGTCCTCGATTTCGCTGGGTCCGATCCGAAACCCGGCGGATGTGATGACGTCGTCGTCGCGTCCGAAGAATTGTACATAGCCGTCCTCGTCTTCGACGCCCTGGTCGCCTGTCGTCATCCAGTCGCCAATGAATTTCTTCTCCGTTGCTTCCGGATTCTCCCAATATCCGAGGAACATCACCGGGTCGGGCCGCGCAACGGCAATCTGCCCGGCCTCTCCGGGCGGCATCCTGCGCCCGTGGCCGTCGATAATCGCAACCCTGTGTCCCGGAACGCCGCGCCCGATCGCCCCGGCCCGGCTTACGCCGATAGCCGCGCACGACGAAAGCACCAGATTGCATTCCGTCTGACCATAGAACTCATTGATCGTCAGGCCCAATTCGGTCTGAGCCCATTCATAGGTTTCTCGGCCGAGCGCTTCGCCGCCCGAACCCACCGTTCGCAGGTCGAGTTTGAAATGGCTCGCAATGTCCGGAACGCCTTTCAGCATGCGCAAGGCAGTCGGCGGAATGAACGCATTCCTCACCCGCATTTTCTCGATCAGCAGGAGAGCTGTTACGGGATCGAATCTGTCGAAACGCGAGGCCACCACGGCCACGCCGAAATAGAGGCCTGGCAGCAGCACATTCAGAAGCCCTCCGGCCCAGGCCCAGTCTGCCGGTGTCCATAGCAGATCGCAGGGCTGAGGCAGGAATTCATGGTGCATCTGGAACCCTGGAAGATGCCCAAGCAGAACGCGATGGCCGTGCACGGCGCCCTTCGGAGGGCCGGTCGTGCCGGAGGTGAAGATAAGCATCGCCGGGTCTTCGGCGCTGGTCGCCTCGGCGACAAAATCCGGGGAACTGTCGGCGACAAGCTTGTGAAAATCGACCGCGTCGCCATGCGCCCCGTCGACCGAGACAATGTGCTGAAGCTGAGGCAATCTGCCCGCGATGCTGGATATCTTGGCATCGCCGGCGGAGGTGGTGACGACCGCTTTCACCCCGGCTGTCTGGAGGCGATACTCCAGTGCCTCGACGCCGAACAGCAACGCCAGCGGCACGGCGATCGCGCCAAGCTTGTAGATCGCGACATGGGCGATGGCGGTTTCGAAGGATTGCGGCAACAGCAGCGCCACCCTGTCGCCCCGCTGAATGCCCAGCGCCCGCAATCCATTCGCCAGGGCGTTCGAACGGCGGGAAAGTGCGCCGAAACTCAGCTGGACCGGCGTGCCGTCAACCTTGTAGTCAAACAGCGCCACCCGTTCGGGATCGACCGACGCCCACCGGTCCGACACGGCGACGCCGATGTTGAAGCCGGACGGAACGGACCACCTGAAATTCCTACAGAGAGCATCGTAGTTTTCGCCCCGTTCGAGCATCGAACAAAGTCTCCGCCGCTCCGCGAATTCTGGTGCCCCCTGCCGGAATCGAACCAGCACTCCTCTCGGAACCTGATTTTGAGTCAGGCGCGTCTACCAATTCCGCCAAGGGGGCCATACCCGCACGGGCATGAATGGGTGCGGACTATACGGAGAGCTGTCGACTCGTCAACATGGTTGCGTATGAAACGCGGCGGAGGATGCGGGTCGCAATCCCTGTCGCCCCGTTGGCAGATGCAGGCATTGTGCGCGACGCCAAATCTTTCTAAACACGCCGGGACCGCTGCGGGGATGACGATGCTTCGAAGACTCTACGACTGGACCCTGTCGCTATCCGCGCGCAAATCCGCCGAATACTGGCTGGCCTTCATCGCCTTCATCGAAAGCTCGATTTTTCTTGTCCCGGCGGACGTCCTGTTCCTGCCGATGGCGCTTTCGCGACCCGATCGCGCCTACCGTTATGCCCTGATTGCTACTACAGCCTCGGTACTGGGCGGCATCGCCGGGTGGTTCCTCGGCCACTACGCATATGAGGCGGTGGCCAGGCCGGTGCTGGAGTTCTACGGCAAACTCGAAAGTTTCGAGGCGCTCAAATCATCCTCCGGAGACGGCTTCATCTTGCTGATGCTGGTGACTTCCGGGATTGCGCATCTGCCGCCTATCAAGGTTGTGACGATTCTTGCCGGGCTCGTCGACTTCAACCTCGGATGGTTCGTCGTCTCGGCTATCGTCGCGCGCGGCGCCCGCTTTTTCTTCCTTGCCTGGCTTCTGCGGCGCTATGGCGAAACAATCCGCCATTTTATCGAGGAGCGTCTGGGGCTCATCGCCGCAGCCGCGGCCGCAGTCCTCATTTTGCTTTATATCGTCATCAGATACGCCTTCTGAACCGGATCTTTCATCAGACGACTGAACGCGGCGCGCCGCACCGGACAACGACCATGACCTCGCTTACCGCATCTACCGGCCGATTTCAGACCGAAGTGGCCATTTTCCTGGCTCTCGCCATGGCAGCCACAGTGGGCGCCGCCCTCGGATTCGAGCACATTGGCGGGTACATTCCCTGCAAGCTCTGCCTCGGCCAGCGCATACCCTACTATATTGGCGCACCCGTGATGTTGCTGGCGGCTCTGTCGGCGGGCTTGCGCTGGCCCCCCGCATTGACACGGGGACTTCTGCTGGTTGGCGGGCTGATCATGATGTGGAGCCTGTTTCTGGGCGTACGTCATGCCGGTGTCGAATGGGGCTGGTGGGCCGGCCCGACGGATTGCGGCGCCGTGTCGGCTCCCTCCAGCACCGGCGGCAAGGGCATACTAGACTCCATCGACGCCTTCGTGCCGCCTTCCTGCGACGAGGCGGCATTGCGCGTGCTTGGCCTGTCCTTCGCTGGCTGGAACGCTGTCGCAAGCCTGATTCTTGGCGTCGTCGCATTTCGCGGCGCCTTGCGCAGGGATCGATAACGAAACCTAAGGCTCCAGTTCCACATCCCAGTAGAGGTAATCCATCCAGCTCTCGTGCAAATAGTTGGGCGGAAACCTCTTGCCGTTATTGTGCAGGTCATGGACAGATGGCTTGTAGGGCTTTTGCAGGGGCCACATCTTTGCCTTTGACGGCATCATCCCGCCTTTGCGCAGGTTGCAGGGCGAGCACGCCGCGACGACATTTTCCCACGTCGTGGCGCCGCCACTGTGGCGAGGGATCACATGATCGAAAGTCAGATCCTCGGGCGTGCCGCAATATTGGCACTGGAAGCGATCACGAAGGAACACGTTGAATCGGGTGAAGGCCGGATGCCGTGATGGTTTGACGTAGCTCTTGAGACAGACGACGCTGGGCAGACGCATCGAGAAACTGGGCGACGAAACCTGGTTCTCATATTCCGCGACAATATTGACGCGCTCGAGAAACACCGCCTTGATGGCATCCTGCCAGGACCAGAGCGAGAGCGGATAGTAGCTGAGCGGTCGGTAGTCCGCATTCAGAACCAGTGCAGGAAGCCCGTCAGGGGATACCGCGATAGTCACCTGCGATGTCCTCCTTGGCTCACAAAGCGATCAGCGTCGATATTGTAAGCAGGAGGTGACAGGAATGTGAAGCGGCTTGCACGCGATACGGGCCGGAAAATCGGGGCCGAACGCAGCATTTTCTCTGTGTTTACGAAGGCGGCGCGCCCTCCCTTCCTCTTGTTTCCCGATAATAGGCCCAGAAAAGCCGGCACGCCACCCCCCGATAGGGCGCCCATGATTCGGCGATGCTAATCAGCGCCTTTTCGCCAGGGCGGGGATCGATGCCGAATGCGTGTCCGACAGCGCTTTGCAACGCCACGTCACGGGCTGGGAAAATATCCGGGTGGCCCGCCGCAAACAAAAGATAGACCTGCGCCGTCCACGGACCTATTCCGGAAACCGCGCTCATCTGGCCGATGGCCTGTTCCGCAGGGATTTCGCACAGCCGGTGCAGGTCCAGACCGGCCGTCACGGCCTGCGACAAAGCCAGCAGCGCGCGCTGCTTGGGACGCGACAGCCCTGCTTTCCGAAATAAGGCGTCGTCGGCGCGGAGCAGGAAATCCGGGGCCAGCGGATCGGCAAGGACGGCGAGACGGCCGAAGATGGCGTCAGCGCTCGATCGAGACACCTGCTGCGAGACGATGATCGAAACCAGACTGGCAAAACCTGGTTGGGACAGCCTGAGCGGCACCTCCCCGGCAATGGCGCGAACAGCTTCCAGACGCGGATCGAGAACGCAAAGCGCGCCGAGCGCAGATTCGATGTCGTCGAGCGTGGATATGCGCTGCATTTGCCACCTTGTCTGCCTCCGGGCATCAAAGTAGCAATCGCAGCATGTCAGGCACAACCCGAAACGCGACGACCAGCCGCCCGGTCTTCAGATTTGCGCCCAGCCCCAACGGAGCACTGCATCTAGGGCACGCCTATTCCGCCCTGCTCAACATGCAAATGGCCCGCAAGATCGACGGGCGCCTGCTGCTACGGATCGAGGATATCGATCTGGAGCGCTGCAGGCCCGAGTTCGAGACCGCGATCGTGGATGACCTGAAATGGCTGGGCATCGACTTTGAACCTCCGGCGCGCCGGCAGTCGGATCATTTCGCCGACTATGACGAGATGCTGCAACGGCTGATGAAGGACGAGCTGGTCTATCCGGCTTTCATGAGTCGCGGCGAAGTCCGTGCCCATATCGCCGAATCCGGGGACCTCGGCAGAAACTGGCCGAGCGATCCTGACGGCGCGCCACTTTATCCGGGACTGGAGCGCCGGCTCGGCCAGCGCGAACGCAGACGCCGGATCGCCGAGGGCCGGCCGTTCGCATGGCGTTTGCACATGGCGTCGGCAATCGCTCGATCGACCAGGCCGCGATGGTCGGAGCTTTCAAACACGGGCATGGATGCGTTCAACGAAATCGAGGCGCATCCACAGCAATGGGGCGACGTCGTGCTGGCCCGACGCGATGTCCCGACCAGCTACCATCTCTCGGTTGTCACCGATGATGCCCTGCAGGGCGTTACCCATGTGGTGCGCGGACAGGATCTCCAGCCTGCGACAAGCATACACAGACTTCTGCAAGATCTGCTTGACCTGCCCGAACCGGTCTATTTTCACCATCGGTTGATCGAGGGTGTCGACGGCAGAAAGCTCTCCAAGAGCAGCGGCGACACTGGCATTTGCGCCTTGCGTGAAGCCGGAAGAAGCCCCGGCGACGTCAGGGCGATGGTAGGTTTTTGACTTGAGTCAGATCCGGCTGAGACCGGCTTTCACGAGCGCCAGCAGACCGACCAGAGCAAACGCGCCGCCAAGGCCCCAGGCGACTGCCAGTTTCAGATCTCGCAGACTGATCCCGTAGGTGTTGGCGACAATGACCGCCGTGAAGAAGCCAGCCGTGAACAGCAGCATGTTTCCGGTCGGCCCAAAGCCGTCGTCACGCATAATGGCGTCCAGCGCGGCGCCGAAAAAGAATGCAAGCACGGCGACGATCGCTATCGCCATCGCCAACCAGCCAGTGTCAAGGTTCCAGATCATGTCCGCCCCCTTTCAACGCGGCACGGATGCACATCGCGGCACGGATGCACATCGCGGCACGGATGCAGTTTGAACCCATTCGGCTCAACAGATTTTACTATATGGGAAAGTCCTTTCCTTTTGCTTGCCGAAAAAATACGCATTAGACCCAACTGTGACCTTGGGCAGCATGAAAGCCCATAATTCGGGGCTTCTCGACCAATCATGGATTTTCCCAGGCGCCTCATCCCGGCGGCATTCGTCATCCTCTGGGCCACCGGCTTTATCGGGGCGCGGTATGCGATGCCTTGGGCGGAGCCGTTCACTTTTCTGGCCGTCAGGTTCCTTCTGGCCTTCGCCATCCTGGGCTGCATGGCAATTGTTCTGGGCTCGCGCGCTACCGGCTGGCGCGATGCGGTTCATTCCGCCGCCGTGGGTGCGCTGCTGCACGGCGTTTATCTCGGTGGTGTCTTCTGGGCGATACGTCATGGCATGCCCGCCGGGCTATCGGCCTTGATCGTGGGACTGCAGCCCCTGATCACCGCGCTTCTTGCCGGTAGTCTTCTGGGTGAACGAATCCTTCCGCGTCACTGGGCGGGACTTGTCGCCGGGCTTGCCGGGGTCGGCATCGTTTTATATCCGACGATTGGAGATATCGGTGGGGGCGTCACCTGGACCACGCTTGCGGCATCCTTGGTTGCGGTGATCGGCATGAGCGCCGGGACGATCTGGCAAAAGCGCTTTGCAACCGGACGCAACATCATAGCCGGAACCTGCTGGCAATATGCCGGGGCTGGACTTTTCATGGCCCTCGCCTCCTTCGCATTCGAGACGCAACAATTCACCCTGAACGGCGAGCTTCTGTTCGCGATGGCATGGCTGGTTCTGGTGCTGTCGATCGGGGCGATCTTCCTGCTTATGATAATGATCCGCGATGGCGCAGTGTCGAAAGTCGCCTCGCTTTTCTATCTTGTTCCTGCCGCCACCGCCGTGATCGCCTGGGCGCTGTTTGGAGAAGACCTGTCGTTCCTACAGATCGGCGGAATGGCGCTGGCGACCTTTGGCGTAGGCCTCGCCACCGCGCGAAGTCCTGCTGCTCCCGTTGCAGGGTGATGCAACTCAGCCGGACACGCGCGCTCTTGCTTCGAAATACCTTCTGATGGAGGCATTCAGTTCTCCCCCAAGGATGAAGATCAGCGACACAATGTAGAGAAAAACCACCGCGATCATGATCGACGCGAGGCCGGCATAAGTGGACACATATGACGAGAACCGGTCGAGATAGGCCGCAAAGATCGTCGATCCCGTCAGCCAGGCAATCAGGGTGAAGATTATGCCTGGCACAATGTCGACAAAACGCCTCTTTCCCGCAGGCAGCCAGATGTGAACGGCGATCAGTCCGAGCACGATGACCGTGGAAGCAATGACGAATCGCCACAGCGTGATCGTACCCATATAGGGCCGGATCCATTCGAAATTCGCCTCTGCCAGCCTGGCAAGCAAGGGGGCGAAAACAAGCAGCACGCTGATAGCCAAAAATCCGATGGTCGCGATGATCACGAAGGCCAGGCTCTGGATGCGGCGAAAAAGGAACGATCTCGTCTCCACCACCCGATAGGCGCGATTGAGCGATGTGCGCAGCGCTTCGATGCCATTCGAGGCGAAAAAAGCCGCCAGAAGGACGCCATAGGTCAAAAGGTCACTGCGCTGCACGGTCAGCACGTTGATCACCTCCCGCGAGATCGGAGCGGCGATTTGGTCGGGCCACGTGTCGAACACCAGGTGCACGGCGGTGTCTGTAAACGCCTCTGCGCCGAGGAAGCTGGCCAGGGTCGTGGCGAATATCAGGAACGGAAACAGCGCCATAAGGGCGGTGATGGCGAGATGACTGGCCATGGCCCATCCGTCATCATTGTTGAAATGGCCGAGCGCGTCATAGAGCACGCGCCTGAGGGCAACCAATTTCCGCATTCAGAGTGCTTCCGCCGTGGACTGCCCCAGAAACACTCCAGCCACCTTTGATTGTTTCCACTATGCGATTATGGGAAGGGTTTGGGACAAATGGCAAGTTCAGGTGACAGCGGCGGCATGAAACAGCAGCACACGATCATTGTCACGGGGGCCTCGTCGGGCATAGGCGCCTATTGCGCGCGGGCGCTGAAGGCCGAAGGTTGGCGGGTATTTGCAACTGCGCGCAAGGACGAAGACCGGGCAGCGTTGCATTCGGAAGGTCTGGAGACGTTTTATCTCGATTATCGCGATCCCGAATCGATCGCGAAACTGTTTGCGGACGTCATGGAGCGGACCGGAGGGAGGCTCGACGCGCTGTTCAACAACGGCGCCTATTCTCAGGCCGGAGCGGTGGAGGACATTTCGGTCGGGGCGCTGAGGGAGCAGTTCGAGGCGAATTTTTTCGGCTGGCATGACCTGACCCGACGGGCCGTTCCGGTGATGCGGGCGCAGGGCCGTGGCCGGCTGATACATTGCTCGTCCATCCTGGGCCTGGTCCCGTTTAAGTTTCGTGGCCCCTATGCTGCGTCGAAGCATGCGCTCGAAGGCCTGATGCTGTGCCAGCGCGCAGAGCTTTTGGGGTCGGGCGTGCACGTTTCGCTCATCGAGCCGGGTCCCATTCAGTCCAAAATAGCAAGCAACGGACTTGGCTGGTTTTTGAAGAATGTCGACCACGAAAACTCGGTCCATCGCGAGGCCTACCAGGAAGAGCTGAGGCGGCTTGAAGCGGGCGGGTCCGTGTCGCGGGCCAAACCAGGACCAGAAACAGTTTACGCGGCATTACGTCATGCCCTCCTTTCTCCGCGCCCTCGCCCGCACTATGTCGTGACATGGCCGGCCCGCATCGGCGTTCTGCTGAAGCGCGTCTTGCCGGCGACCCTGCTTTACAGAGTGCTGTCCGGCAGCGCCTGAACCAAGACCGACAAGCCGAGAGCAGGACAATCACCAATGTCGACAGTTTTCAACATTCTGGCAATTCTCGTCATGGCCGCGGTGGTGATCGTGCTTATCCGTGGACTGGCGAATATGCTTCGCGGCGGCTCCGGCAGCACTTCCAACAAGCTTATGCAGGCGCGCGTGATGTTGCAGTTCGTGGCGCTGGTGCTCATCCTGCTGGCCGTCTATTTCAACCGCAGCTGAAGACCACAGAGACGGCCGACATGGTGAAACTCAACAAGATCTACACGCGCACCGGCGACGACGGCACGACCGGGCTTGGCTCCGGCACGCGTCTGCTGAAATGCGATCTGCGGGTCGAAGCCTATGGGACGGTCGACGAGGCCAATGCCTGCATCGGGCTGGTGAGGATCCATACGGCCGCCTCTCATCCGCAGATCGACGCCATGCTCGGCCTGATTCAGAACGACCTGTTCGATCTCGGCGCCGATCTTTGCATGCCGGACACAGGCGAGAAGCTTGCTTATCAGCCGTTGCGCATGGTGGCCGAGCAGACCAAGCGTGTTGAATCCGACATTGACCTGCTGAACAAGGACCTGCAGCCGCTCACATCATTCATACTGCCAGGCGGCTCACCAGCGGCCGCGGCGCTGCATCTCGCCCGTACCGTGGCTCGCCGAGCCGAGCGTGTGATGGTAGCGCTGGCGCAACGGCCGGAGGAGCCCGTAAATCCCGAGGGAATCCGATACATCAACCGCGTTTCTGACTTCCTTTTCGTCGCCGGCCGCATCGTCAACGACAATGGAAATGGCGACGTGTTATGGATTCCGGGGAAGAACCGCTAAAATTGCTGCGGGAGCGAGAGGACGAGGCATGTTCATTCCGCTTCACGACGCCAACAGCCTCAAGCGCATAAAGCTGCAATACGTCACATTCGGGCTGATCGCCGCCAACGCCGCCGTATTTCTCATCACGGGAACCGGCTCGGAGCAGGCCGTCGATGCGGCCGTCTACGGGTTGGGGTATATCCCTTCAGTAGCGTTCGACCATGCCGAATTGCCGGCGGACATGATCATCGTGCCGGAGTATCTGACCTACCTTACCTACGCGTTTCTTCATGGCGACATATTCCATCTTGGCGGCAACATGCTGTTTCTTTGGGTGTTCGGCGACAATGTCGAAGACGCTCTCGGCCATATCAGGTTCCTCATCTTCTACCTGCTTTGCGCTGTGGCGGGGGCAGCCTTTCACGGCATGCTGGCGCCCGATTCGCAGGTGCCTCTCATTGGTGCCTCGGGTGCGATCGCCGGCGTCGTGACAGCCTACCTGTTTCTTCATCCTCGCGTGAGGATCTGGATTCTCGCGTTTGGCCGAATCCCGCTGCGCATTCCCGCCTATATCGCGCTCGTGCTCTGGATAGTTTTTCAGTTCATGATGTTCGCTGCTGGCGGCGAGCAACAAATCTCCTGGTCGTGCCATGTCGGCGGGATCGTTGCAGGCGCATTTCTGCTGCTGATCCTGCGGAGC
>JBKJRE010000056.1:0-4917 GCA_046594775.1 Rhizobiaceae bacterium
CGAATAGTTTTCGTGCACCTTGGCATTGGTATAGCGCAGGCTGGCCCATTCACCCCAGCGCGCCACGTCCATGCCCCAGACGTCAAAGCCCGGATCGCCGTCGACCATCCAGTTCGACAACGCCAGCCCAACGCCGCCGCCCTGAGAAAAGCCGGCCATGACGCCGCAGGCCACCCAGAAATTGGTCAGGCCCTGCACCGGCCCAACCAGCGGGTTGCCGTCGGGGGCGAAGGTGAACGGGCCGTTGATCACCTGCTTGATACCGGCATCGGCGATGCCCGGAAAATGCTGGAAGCCAATTTCCAGCGACGGCGCGATGCGGTCGAGGTCGGGCGCCAGTAGCTCATGGCCGAAATCCCATGGCGTGTTGACCGGCGACCAGGGCTTGCAGGCCTTCTCGTAGGTGCCGAGCAGGATGCCGTTGCGCTCCTGCCTTGTGTAGATCTCACCCTTGAAGTCGAGCACGCCGACCATCTCGCGACCGGTTTCCTTGTTGAAGGCCTCGACCTCTGGCATCGGCTCGGTCAGGAGATACATGTGCTCCATGGCCAGAACCGGCAGTTCGACGCCGACCATGCGGCCGATCTCGCGCGCCCACAGGCCGCCGCAGTTCACCACGTGCTCGGCCTTCACCGTTCCCTGTTCGGTGATGACGTTCCAGGTGCCGTCTGGCTCCTGTGTCAGTTCCTTGACCGGGTTTCGGAGTACGATCTCGGCCCCGAGCTTCTTGGCCGCCTTGGAATAGGCGATCGTCGTGCCGGACGGGTCGAGATGGCCCTCGACCGGGTCCCACATGGCGCCGACGAAATGGCTCTCGTCCATGAAGGGAAACATCGCCTTGGCTTCCGACGGCGTGATCAGTTCGGTGTCCATGCCGAGATAGCGGCCCTTGGCGTGAGCTAGGCGCAGAAAATCCATGCGCTCGGGGCTGTCGGCCAGCATGACGCCGCCGGTCAGGTGCAGCGAACAGGACTGGCCGGAAATCTCTTCCAGTTCTTTGTAGAGCTGCACCGTATACGCCTGCAGCTTGGCGACGTTGGGGTCCCCATTCAGCGTGTGGCAGCCGCCGGCGGCATGCCAGGACGAGCCGGAGGTCAGCTCCGAACGCTCGATCAGCATGATGTCGGCCCAGCCGGCCTTGGCCAGATGATAGAGCACCGAGCAGCCGACGACGCCGCCGCCGATGACAACCGCTTTGACGTGAGATTTCATGAAGTGCTTCTCATATTTTCAGGATTTGAATCAGGCCGTTGCGCAAAAACGAATCGTAGGTCGAAAGCGGTAACGTCCTCGGCGAGTCGGCCATCCAATGCTGCAAGGATAGTCTCGCAGACCGACGACCGGTTCTTCAGGACGTCATAGTTCCAGAAGCGGAGGATGGAATAGCCTTGCGCCCGCATGTAATCGTCTCGACGACGGTCATACGGGCTGTCGGCATGTTGCGAACCCTCCAACTCGACGATGAGCCATTTTTCGCGGCAGGCGAAGTCGGCGAAGAAGGGGCCGATTGGAAATTGGCGCGTGAATTTGTAGCCGCCAAGCTGGCGGCGCTTCAGTTCAAGCCACAGCAGCGCTTCGGCTTGATTGTCGCGTTGCCTGAGATGTCGCGCATGGGTGGTCGTGCCTGGATTTCGCCGACTTCGTGTTTCACGGTGGTCCTCCCCCACTCCGTCGCCGCTTCGCGTCGCCACCTCTCCCCCCTCCGGAGGGAGAGGAAAAGTGTCTGGTCTGATCGGCTCGCGCCTTTCCTCTCCCCCGTCGTGCGGGGGAGAGGTGTCACGCGAAGCGTGACGGAGTGGGGGTCGACCAATGGCCACCATTTGACCCTAAAAATCCGTCGGGGCGCCGCCCTCGGACGTGCGCCTTTCGACGAAGGCGTCGAGCTCCTCGCGGATAGCGGGGTCCATGGCCGGCTGCTCGTAGGTGGCGAGACGTTCTTTCCAGACCCGGTTTGCCCGATCCAGCGCGGTCGGGCTGCCTGCTTCCGCCCAGCTTTCGAAATTGCGCCAGTCGGAAATGATGGGCGCATAGAAGGCCGATTTGTAGCGGTCTTGCGTGTGCTGCGTCCCGAAAAAATGGCCGCCTGGACCGACCGAGCGAATCGCGTCGACCCCAAGCGCGTCCGCCGAAAGGTCCAGTGGTGTCAAAAACTCGGCCACCATCTGCAGCAGGTCGATGTCGAGAATGGTCTTCTCGTATGAGCAGCGCAGTCCGCCCTCTAGCCAGCCGGCCGAGTGCAGCACGAAGTTCGCGCCGCTCTGCACCGCTCCCCACAGCGAGAACACACTTTCATAGGCCGCCTGCGCGTCGACCTGATTGGCGGCGCAAACATTCGAGGTGCGATAAGGAATCCCGTAACGCCGCGCCAGCTGGCCGCCGACAAGCTGGGCCTTCATGTATTCCGGTGTGCCGAATGCCGGCGCGCCCGATTTCATGTCGACATTGGAGGTGAAGCCGCCATAACCGGTCGGCGCGCCCTTCTTCACCATCTGTGTGAAGGCAATGCCCGACAGCGCCTCGGCGTTCTGCTGAACCAGCGCGCCGGCGATCGTAACCGGGGCCATGGCGCCGGCTAGCGTGAACGGCGTGACGATCACGACCTGGCCGTTGCCTGACATCTGAATGATGCCTTCCATCATCGGCACGTCCAGTTTCAGCGGCGAGTTGGTGTTGATGATGGTGTAGACCGACGGCTCGTGCTGCAACTGCTCGCGCGAAATGCCGCGCGCGATGCGGGCAATTTCGATGCCGTCGACATTGCGCTCCTTGCCGAGCGAATAGATATGAAATGCCTTGTCGGTCAGCGTCGCGAGATCGCGGATGCACTCCAGGTGGCGGACGCCCGGATGGATGTCCACCGGTTCTACCGGATAGCCACCGGTCGTGTTGAGGACATTGTGCATCTGCGCAAGTTTCAGGAAATTTCGAAAGTCGGCCTGGTTGCCGGGCCGGCGTCCGCTGTCCAGATCGGAGCAATTGGGAGCTGATCCCATCTGCGAAAAGATCAGGTTATTGCCGCCGAAACGCACATTGTGAGCGGGGTTGCGCGCATGCAGCGTGAACTCCGACGGACAGCTGGCGATTGTTTCCAGGATCATGTCGCTGTCGAAATGCACGCGCTCCGTGCCGTGGCGCACGTCGGCGCCATGCGCCTTCATGATTTGCCGCGCTTCGTCATGCAGAACGTCGACGCCGATTTCCTTGAGGACGCGCAACGATGCCAGATGTATCGATTCCAGCTCGTCGTCGGAAACCAGCCTGGTCGGCGCAAAAGGGTTTTTGAGCTGGCGGAACGGGGGCTGATCGAATGTGGCCGAGACCCCGGCGCGCTTTCCTGCTCTTCCGCCACGTCTCGCCCGATCTGTTGCCGCCTCTGGCTCGGCGGGAGGAAGGGCAGCGGTCATGGGAATCCTCGGGCGATGCTGTGAGGTCCGCATAATGAACTGCGAGCGCTCAGCCCATTGCGGAGCCGGCGACCCGTAGCGATAGGGAAGCGACATTGCCGAGCGGAGACCCCACCTCCATGCAAAACGGGCGCACCATCGCTTGGTCCGCCCGTTCAGCCTTTCGCCTCAGCCGCCTGCGTGATGCGGCCGCCCTCATCGTCCCAGGCGCAATCTGCGCAGGAACTGCCGCGCCCGATTCCTCACGCGCCTCACACCTGACTGCCGGTTCGGAATCAAACCACGCCGGATCGCCCAGAATTCAGGGTCGCCGGACGGCATGTCGTACTTGTCGATCATCCATGATTGTTCCATTTTCATTCCCTCAATCCTGTTGCGTCACCAACAGATGGCCGTCATGTAGGTGCCGATTGTAACGGCTGGATGCTACGGCTTTTGCGCGTTTGTTTCTTGATCGTGAGGAATATAGCAGCATAAACGGTCAAACTCGGTCAATTCGCGCTGTCGGACGATGCAACCTTGCGGCCATGCCGGCCTTAGCTGCGCCCGGCGCGTCTTCATGGCGCTTGCGGTGCGGCATGAGGCTCGACTACACTTGTTCGATGGACAGCCTGCAGATGCGTTCCAGACGGTCAAAATTCGCCTCGACACCGTCGCCCCGCACGCTTCATTCGGAATTGCTGCGGCTGTGCGCGCGCATCGGCTATTCCCCACCCGGACTACGTTGAATCAGCCTCCGGCTCTGCCGGATTGAATCAACGGAGGGCCGCAGGCCTATGACATACAACAACTTTTCTCTGAAGCAGCTGCAAGCTATCGACGCCTTGCACCATCTCCACCCCTTTACCGACCACCGTGAAATGCGCGAGTCGGGCTCGCGCATTATCGTCGGCGCCAACGGTGCGTTCATCTATGACAGCGAAGGCCACGAGCTCCTCGACGGGATGGCAGGGCTCTGGTGCGTCAGCGTCGGCTATGGTCGCGACGAGCTCGCCGAGGTCGCCTACGAGCAGATGAAGCAACTGCCCTACTATAATTCCTTCTTCAAATCCTCGACGGCGCCGGCCATCCTGCTTGCCCAGAAACTCGCTGAAATCGCCCCGAAAGGGCTCAACCAGGTATTTTTCGGCTCCTCCGGGTCCGAAAGCAACGATACCGCGCTGCGGCTCGTCCGCCATTTCTGGGCACTGGAAGGCAAGCCTGAAAAGAACCGCATCATCTCGCGCAAGAACGCCTATCACGGCTCTACCATCGCCGGCGTCTCGCTCGGCGGCATGGAAGGTATGCACAAGCAGTTGCACGGCGCTGTGCCGAATATTGTCCATGTGATGATGCCCTACGCGTTCGAACTGGCCGAGCCTGCCGAGAGCGAGCATGATTTCGGGCTGCGCGCGGCGAAGGCCGTCGAGGACGCAATCCTTGAGGCCGGCGCAGACAAGGTCGCGGCCTTCATCGGCGAGCCCATCATGGGGGCAGGCGGCGTCAAGATCCCGCCTGCCAGCTACTGGCCGGA
>JBKJRE010000213.1:0-3126 GCA_046594775.1 Rhizobiaceae bacterium
AGATCACGCCGACGACGCCGAGCGGCGTACGCACCCGCTCGATGGCGAGCCCGTTGGGCCGGGCCCAGGCGGCGATGACCTCGCCTACCGGGTCCTTCAGCCCGGCAATCTCACCTATCCCGTCGGCCATGGCACGGACGCGATCCGGATTGAGTTTCAGCCGGTCCATCATCGCGGCCGACAGACCGGCTTCCCCGCCATTGCCGACATCAATGGCATTGGCTTCGAGGATAGACCTCTGGTTGCGAAGCAGGGCCTCGGCCATGGCCGCAAGCGCCGCATTCTTGCGCTCGGTGCTGGCGATGGCGAGCGGTCGCGCCGCCGCCCTTGCCCGACGACCTATGGCGGCCATCACATCGGCCGTGTCCTCGCGGGATTGTTCATGCGTGGTCAGCATGGCTCATCCTTCCGCCTTCGCTTCCTCCCCCACATGGCTCACCACCAGATCGTCGCGGTGGACCATCGCCGAGCGTGCCTGATGGCCGAGCACGGCCTCGATCTCGGCGGTTTTCAATCCGGCAATCCTTACGGCATCACCGGCGTCATAGGCAACCAGTCCGCGCGCGATCTCCCGACCGTCGGGCGACAGGATGGCGACCGTATCGCCGCGCGCGAAAGCGCCGCTGACCAGCCGGACGCCGGCAGGCAGGAGCGACTTGCCCGACATCAGCGCACCGATGGCTCCGGCGTCGACGGTCAGGCGCCCCGCCGGTTCGAGCTGCCCGGCTATCCACGTCTTGTACCCCTTCACCGGATGGCTGCTCGGTCGAAACAGCGTGTGCCGTTCGCCGCGTCCGATCGCATCGAGAGGATTGGCGCGCGCGCCCAGCGCGATGATCATCGCCGTCCCCGCGGCGGTGGCGATCTTGCCGGCATCGAGCTTCGTGCGCATGCCGCCGCGCGACATCTCCGATGCAGCCGCGCCGGCCATGGCCTCGATATCGGGGGTGATGCGATCGACATTCGAAATGAAGGAGGCATTCGGATCGACCGCCGGGGGCGCGGTGTAGAGCCCGTCAATATCGGAAAGCAGTACCAGCAGATCGGCGCCCATCATCGTCGCAACGCGCGCCGCTAGGCGGTCATTGTCGCCATAGCGTATTTCGCTCGTCGCGACGGTGTCGTTCTCGTTGATGATCGGCACCGCGTTCATCTTCAGCAGCGTCGATATGGTGGCCCGGGCGTTCAGGTAGCGCCGGCGTTCTTCGGTGTCGCCGAGCGTCAGCAGGACCTGACCCGACTTGAGTCCCTTTGCGGCCAGCGCATCCGACCAGGCGCCGGCAAGCGCGATCTGGCCAACGGCCGCCGCCGCCTGGCTTTCTTCGAGCTTCAGCGTCTTGCGGCCGAGTCCGAGTATGGTGCGGCCGAGCGCTATGGCGCCCGACGAGACGACCAGGATTTCCGCGCCGCGCTCGGAAAGCGCAGCCACATCGTCTGCCAGCGAGGCCAGCCAATCGCGTTGGAGTCCCGTGACGCGGTCGACGAGCAGCGCCGAGCCTATCTTGACCGTGATGCGCCGGTAATTCTTCAATGAAGACATCGCTAGTCCTGCCAGCGCGACTCGGGCGCAGCGCCTTCGGGAATCGCGTCGCGCGCCTGCTGCACCTCGGCGATCAGCGCGCGCAGCACGGCCTCGACGCCCTCGCCCGTCACCGCCGAAAGCAGCAACGGCGCCCGGCCTGCGGCCCGCTTAAGCGACGCGGCCTTCTTCTTCGCAGACGCTTCGTCGAGCGTGTCTACCTTGCTCAGCGCCACGATCTCGGACTTTTCGGCAAGCCCATGGCCATAGGCGACGAGTTCGTCGCGCACCGTCTTGTATGCCTTGCCGGGATTCTCCTCCTCGCTCGAGACCAAGTGCAGCAAGACGCGGGTACGTTCGACATGGCCAAGAAACCGGTCGCCGATGCCGACGCCCTCATGCGCGCCTTCGATCAGGCCGGGAATGTCGGCGATGACGAATTCACGGCCATCGATGCGCGCCACGCCGAGCCCCGGATGCAGCGTGGTGAACGGGTAGTCCGCGATCTTCGGCTTGGCCGCCGTGACTGCCGCCAAAAAGGTTGACTTGCCGGCATTGGGCAGTCCGACCAGACCGGCATCGGCGATCAGCTTCAACCTCAGCCAGATCATCTTCTCCTCGCCGGGAAGGCCGGGATTGGCGCGGCGTGGCGCCTGGTTGGTCGAGGTCTTGAAGCGCTGGTTGCCGAAGCCGCCATTGCCGCCCATCGCCAGCCGGAATTTCTGCCCTACATCCGTCAGGTCGCAGATCAGCGTCTCATTGTCATCCTCATAGACCTGTGTTCCCGCGGGCACCTTCAGCGTCACGTCGGCGCCCTTGGCCCCGGTCATGTTGCGGCCCATGCCGTGGACGCCGGTCTTGGCCTTGAAGTGCTGCTGGTAGCGATAGTCGATCAGCGTGTTCAGGCCATCGACTGCTTCCAGCCAGACATCGCCGCCACGCCCCCCGTCGCCGCCGTCCGGCCCGCCGAACTCGATGAATTTTTCGCGCCGGAACGACACCGCGCCGGCGCCGCCGTCGCCGGAGCGGATATAGACTTTTGCCTGGTCGAGAAATTTCATCTAACGCACAACTATCTGCTGGTATGGAATTTGCTGGCCTGCTCTAGCGCAAACCGCGCCGAAGGGCGAGAGCAGCGATTCTTGACAGTGGCGCCTCAATACGGGGAATCCTGAAACGAGACGTGTCACCGACAACATTCAGTACGGCACTGGCCTTGACGGAGAATTCGATCCCGCGCGCATCGCGCGAAAGGTGTCTGGACCATGCTTTCGTTCATGCACGCCTCGCACACGAGATCGGCAGTGGATGGATCGACCATGCGGCCAAGGCGCCGACCACCTGCCTGTCTGGGTGCGCTGGAGTGACCGACCGGCGCGCCGGCGCCGGCCTGTGAAAGTCACGCCCAACTCCTCAGACTTTCCCATGTCCGGCGGTCGAGACGATAGCGCTCGATCGGCACCTGACCGGCGACCATCGAGTTCATCATCCCCTGCCCCGCATACTGGAAGCCGCATTTGTGCAGAACCCGGCGCGTCATCAACCCGGCGTCGCGCCGGGTTCTGCACAAATGCGGCGTGCAGTATGCGGGGCAGGGGATGATGAAC
>JBKJRE010000286.1:0-4632 GCA_046594775.1 Rhizobiaceae bacterium
GTTTCACGTGAATCGTGTTCCAGCCGATCTGCGGGATTTTCAGCGCCGGGTCGTTCGGTGTGATTTCCCTGACGTCGCCGGCAATCCAGCCGAATCCGTTGGTGACAGTCTTTTCAAGCCCGCGCTCCGACATCAGCTGCATGCCGACGCAGATGCCCAGGAACGGCATTGCGCGCGTAATGGCAGCTTCCTCGACCGCTTCCCACATGCCGTCGACGGCGCGCATGCCGGCGGCGCAATCGGCATAGGCGCCAACTCCCGGCAGGACAATCCGGTCGGCGCGGCACACGCGCTCGGCATCTGCGGTCAGGTCGATCTCGGCGGCAATGCCAGCCTCGCGCGCGGCCCGCTCGAAGGCCTTGGTTGCAGAGCGCAGATTGCCTGAGCCGTAGTCGATGATGGCGACCCGCATGTCAGGGTCTGCCGGGGTAGCTGAGCAGGCCAAGCGCCGGGCCGGACGCCGCCGGCCTGCCCGGCATCGGCAAAGTGGCGACGGCGGGGCGCGTCTCCACGGCCGCGGCTGCCGACGGCTCCTCGCCGTCAAGGTAGCGGATCTCGGCGTCGTCCAGGCTCGCAGCCTCGACGACGCCCCATTCATGCCAGCCGCGCCGGCGAAGCGCGTACAGGCGAAGGGCGGCGCCCTCCAGCCCGACATAAAGCGAAACCAGCAGAGAGAGAGCGCCGCCCGCAAGGCCGAAACCAGCAATCTCGCCCAGAGCCGTCAGCGCCGTGGCCACGGCGAAAGCCAGCACCGCCTCGATCCACAGCCTGTGCCACAGCAGCCAGAGCGGCGGCAGCAGGAAGGCCAGAAAGGCAAACGCGTCGCGCACGAACACCGCGCCGGTTTCAACCTCGCTTCCGGTTGGGCCCGGCGGCTCCATGACGACGTAGATGGCCATGGCTAGGACAGGCTGCCCTTGGTGGAAGGAACCGCATCCAGCTGTCGCGGATCGCGCTCGGTCGCTGTCCGCAGCACGCGCGCCACCGCCTTGAAACAGGTCTCGGCGATGTGGTGGCTGTTGGCGCCGTAGAGATTTGTCACATGCAGCGTCACGCCGGCATTCTGGGCCAGCGCATGAAAGAACTCGCGCACCAGTTCGGTGTCGAACGTGCCGATTTTCGGCGACGGGAAATCAACATCCCAGATCAGAAAGGGCCGGCCCGACACGTCGATCGCGGCGCGCGTCAGCGTCTCGTCCATGGCAAGGTCGATCGAAGCATAGCGCATGATGCCACGACGCTCGCCAAGCGCCTTTGCCAGCGCCTGGCCAAGAGCAATGCCTGTATCCTCCACCGTGTGGTGATCGTCGATATGCAGATCGCCCTTCGCCCGCACCTTCATGTCGATCAGCGAATGGCGCGACAGCTGGTCGAGCATGTGGTCGAAGAAGCCGACGCCGGTCGACATGTCGGCGCGGCCGGCGCCATCGACGTCGATCGACACGGCGATCTCGGTCTCATTGGTCTTGCGGCTGATTTCGGCGGAACGGGAGCTCATTGTGGCGGTCCTGCGGTACGAAAACGTGAGCCTTCTAACAGCATGGCCGGGCGATTGCCAGTTGCGATCGGAGGCGTGGTTTCCGGCTTTTCGGTACCCTTTGCAATTGCGCGGCGGGTGCATACATAGGGCGCATCTCTTCCTCGTACCGCGCGGATCGCCTTTTCGGGACCGCTCGAATCGGAGCAACAATGTCGAATGAACTGACAATGCACGCCACGACCATTGTCACCGTGCGCAAGGGCGGCAAGGTCGTCATCGCCGGCGACGGTCAGGTGAGCCTCGGCCAAACCATCATGAAGGGCAATGCCAAGAAGGTCCGGCGGATCGGCAAGGGCAATGTGATCGCCGGTTTCGCCGGCGCCACAGCCGACGCCTTCACCCTGCTTGAACGCCTCGAAGCCAAGCTCGAACAATATCCCGACCAGCTGACCCGCGCCTGCGTCGAACTTGCCAAGGACTGGCGCACCGACCGCTATCTGCGCCGCCTCGAGGCGATGATGCTGGTCGCCGACAAGGACGTCTCGCTGGCGCTGACCGGCACCGGCGACGTGCTGGAGCCCGAACATGGGGTCATGGCCATCGGCTCGGGCGGCAACTATGCTCTGGCGGCGGCGCGCGCCTTGATGGACACCGACAACGACGCCGAGGAGATCGCCCGCAGGGCGATGAAGATCGCCTCGGAAATCTGCGTCTACACCAATTCGAGCTTCGTCATCGAAACCATCGATGCCGCCAAGAACTGATTTCATCTACGAATTCCGGGCGGTGAGCACCGCCGACCTGCCGATGCTCGGTCGCTGGCTTGCCGAGCCGCATGTCGCAGAGTGGTGGGGCGAAGGCCAGGAGGAGGCGCTGGCCGAGATCCTCGAGGCGATCGACAGCGACTCCACCGAGCCGCTCATCGTCGAGCTCGACGGCAAGCCGGTCGGCTATATCCAGAGCTATGATCCGCACCTCGAAGACAACCACCCTTACCAGGACCAGCCTTTCGGAACACTCGGCATCGACGTGTGCATCGGCCTGCCGGAGCTGGTCGGCGTCGGCCACGGGTCGCGCATTGTCAGGGCCTTCGCCGGGATGCTGTTCGAGGAAGGCTGCCCACGCGTCATCGTCGATCCGGCCCCCGCCAACAAGCGGGCCATCCGCGCTTATGAAAAAGCCGGTTTTGAAGCATTCGGCGAACGGACGAGCAAATTTGGACCGGCGCTGATGATGGCTTGCGAAGTCGCCACCGACGAATAGGCGGTCCGGCCTCCGCCGCTGGCGATCGCCAGCTTCAAATCCACCGCAAATATGCTTCTGTCTGCCGCAACCGGTGATTCGCATCGTGGAGGAGCCCGTGACTCACACCTATCGCCATGGCGAACCGACCGCCTGGGGCTTCGAATGGAAGACCGGGCTCGGCATCGCCCTGCTGCTGGTCTCGGCGCAGGCCTCGATCCTGCATCTGATGGGCCGCATCTGGATCTGCAAATGCGGCTACGTGAAACTGTGGCACGGCGTCGCCGTCAGCTCGGAAAACTCGCAGCACATCGCCGACTGGTACACCTTCTCCCACGTCATCCACGGCTTTCTGTTCTACCTGCTGTTCTGGCTGCTGTTTCGCAGTTCGACGGTATGGACGCGCCTGTCCTTCGCCCTTCTGCTGGAGGCAGCCTGGGAAATTCTCGAAAACAGCCCGATCATCATCAACCGCTACCGGGAGGCGACGATCTCGCTCGACTACTTTGGCGACAGCGTCATCAATTCCGTCTCCGATACGTTGTTCATGGTGCTGGGCTTCTTCCTCGCCTCGCGCCTGCCCGTCTGGCTGATCATTCTTCTCGCCGTCGTGTTCGAACTCGTCGTCGGCTGGCTGATCCGCGACAATCTCACCCTCAACGTCCTGATGCTGGTCTATCCGATAGACGCGGTGAAGGCCTGGCAGGGAGGCCTTTAGCCATGACCGGTCCCATCTCCGAGGCAACGCTGTCCAAGGCTGTCACGCAAGGCTTGCTGACGCCCGATCAGGTCACGGCGCTGCACGCGCTCCAGCAGGCCACCGCGACGCCCTTGCCCGTCCTGTCGCCCGATGACGAGCAGTTCCGCTTCATCGGCGGCTTCAGCGACATCTTCGTCACCATCGGACTCGGCCTGTTTCTCGGCGCCCTGGTGTATTTTTCGAGCGACTTCGTCGGCAGCGCTGGCGCCGGCATTGCCGCCGCACTGGCGAGCTGGCTGCTGGCCGAATATTTTACCCGCAAGCGGCGCATGGCGCTGCCCAGTATTGTGCTTCTGCTGGTCTACGCGCTGTCGATCTTTCTGGCCGTCGCCGAACCACGGCAAGTGGCGAGCTTTTTCTCGCTCGGTCTCAATGTCTCCGGCTGGCCGGCGGTTTTCGCGGGCCTGATCACCGCCGCCGCCACGGTGCTCCACTATTGGCGCTTCCGCGTGCCGATCACCATCGCCGCCGGCATGGCGGCGCTGGTCGCGTCGATCGTCGCGCTTTTCGTCATGATGGCGCCCGATCTCGCCAGGCAGGCCATTGTTCCGCTGCTCTTCCTGTGCGGCGTTGGCGTCTTTGCGCTGGCCATGCGCTTCGATCTCAGCGATCCAGCCCGGCAAACGCGCCGCACCGACATCGCCTTCTGGCTGCACATGCTCGCCGCCCCGCTCATCGTTCATCCTCTGGTCCGCGGTCTGATCGGCGACGGCAGCCTCGACACGGCATCGGCGCTCACCATCCTGGCGATCTTCGCGATTCTGGCGCTTGTCGCGCTGGTCGTCGACCGCCGCGCCATACTCGTGGCGGCACTGTCCTACGCCGGCATCGCCTTCGGCTCGCTGGTCGCCGGCGCCGGACTGACTGACGGCGCGGTCCCGCTGACCATGCTGGTGCTCGGCGCGCTGGTGCTGCTGCTCAGCGCCGGCTGGCACGCGCTGCGCCGCCTGCTTGTGCCGCTCTTGCCCGCCGCCCTTGTACACAGGCTTCCACCCCATACATAAGCGGCTCATTCTGTTTAAAGAGTATCGTTTATGGACACCTTCTCCCCCCGCGAAATCGTTTCCGAACTCGACCGTCACATCGTCGGCCAAACGGAAGCCAAGCGGGCCGTTGCCATCGCTCTCCGCAACCGCTGGCGCAGGAAACA
>JBKJRE010000289.1:0-2813 GCA_046594775.1 Rhizobiaceae bacterium
GCCTCCTGCTTGAACTCCAGCGTGTAGCGCGACCGCACCATTCCCGTCATATCCGTTCCTCCAAAACTGATGATACACATTCAGCCGTGGGAGACGTTCTTCGGGGGCAAGGTCAAAAGCGCTGTTTAGATTCAGTGCGGAATCCATGCAGTGGAAACCTTGCTAGCGAATGCTAGGCGCACTGTTTAGGTCTTTTGCACCGCAGCTCCCAGATCCATTGTGCAGCTGCAAATCGAGCCTCACGCAGAGAGGAGCTCTCGATCGTCGATTTTGTCACCGACGCGTCTAGACTAGTTGCTGGCGCGCCGGATGGATAAGCTTTCAAAAAATATGCGCAATCGTTTGGTGAATTAGCGATTTGACGTGATGCCTCATCGGGACCGGAGCAATTGATCCGAAAGGGGATCGCTCGGCACTATCAACGAAACGTGATCAAACGGACAGAACTCTTCGATGTCAGGATCCGTGCTTCCCTTTGTTGATAGCAACATTGGGAGAGTCGATCATGTCTAAATTCACAAGAGCTTTATCCGCTGGCCTCGTAGCCCTGACCATGCTTTCGAGCGCCGCGTATGCCAAGAATCCGATGGTTGGCGGTGCGCCAATGTACGCGGACAAGAATATCGTCGAGAACGCCGTAAACTCTAAGGATCACACCACGCTGGTGGCGGCGGTGAAGGCTGCCGGCTTGGTCGATACGCTTTCAGGAAAGGGCCCCTTCACCGTTTTCGCACCGACCAACTCCGCGTTCGATAGACTGCCCGCAGGCACAGTCGAAACGCTCTTGAAGCCCGAGAACAAGGACCAACTGGTCAAGATCCTCACCGAGCACGTCGTCAGTGGGAAACTATCGGCGGCAACAATCATCAAGCGGGCGAAGGCCAATGGGGGTCGCTACGACATGGTAGCTGTCAGTGGCGACGCCTTGACCGCGGTCGTCAAGGACAAGAGCGTGTATATCATCGACGAATCCGGCAATGCCGCGCGCGTCACCGTCGCCGATGTGAACCAGTCGAATGGGGTCATCCACGTCGTGAACAAGGTTCTTCTGCCAAAGATGTAGCCTGCACAACTGGCCGGCGATCCTCGTCACCGGCCAGTTGCCTTGCGGCGCATTCCAATTGTCCTACCCGAAGACGAGCAGTTCGTGAATCTGATACCGCATCCTCCGACCGATGCAGGACGGGCTGCACTCCGAGTCTTGCTTTCAAATTGCAAAAGGCTTCGGGATGAGCCACCCGTTTCCTGCGGACAGGTGCGCATTGCGAACGCGAACGAAAGAAGCCTCGCCCCTACTGACTGAGCCCTTCTGCTACTGGCAGACGGTTCCGCCGTGGCGGCGGGGGTCCAGGTCGAAGTGGAAATGCTCGGAATGGTCAGGATCGCCGGGGCCTAGCACCGTCTTGAAAGGGCCGCATGCCGCTTTGCGCACCTTGCCGAGAAATGCCGCAGGCTTGTCGGCAGGTTGCATCTCGACTTCGATCGTCGTGCCGCCTGACAACCTAAAGGAGGCAACGTCGAGTGCATTGCCGAATGCATGCTCAGAGAGTTTGTTCGTGCCGTTGCGCGACCGACAGGCATAGGCCGAGGCGTGGGTTCAGGGTCTGGCCTAACTCCGCATTTGCTACCGGCGAGACGCTGTCCTGCATGAAGCGGGCCGCAACCTCTGCCATGGCAACCGAGAAGCGGGTTCTTCTTCTCACGCTCGCGGACCCCATAGCGATACTCCCTCTATCAATCCGGGATGACCTTCCTGATGATGTCGAGCAGCTTCCTGTCGTGCTTGATGTCGGCGAGAACCTGATCGCGATAAGGATAGTCGGGTTCGTCTCGCAGGAGCTTTTGCAGGTCGCTGAGTTCGGACTGGAATTCGATCTTGGCCGCGGCGAACATGTCGTACTTCGCCTTTTCTTCCTTGGTAGCAGGACCCTTGATCGAGACCTGACCAGTGTGCATGTCGACCACGACATGGTCGGGATGAGGTAGCGGGTCGGGACCGGTGATGCCGAGGCGCTCGCGACGCGTGAGTTCCCGGTCCCATTCGACTTTGTAGGTAATTGCGGTATCCAGCCATTCGTCATGCAGCCGCTTGTTTTCCCGTTCCGTCGTTGTGAGTAGCTCAGTGAACAGGCGCTGCGCCCGCTGGTTGCCCTTGGCCGCGTTGACCGCGAGTGAGCGGATGACGGCTTGCGCCATGGGGACGCTGACCCGGCTCGGACCATCATTGACCTTGATGGTGCGGTAGGCCTCTTCGAGAAGAATTGTCTTCATGCGCTCCTCGTTGAGGGCAGGCAGTTTTGGCCTGTTGGTGCTGCCCTTCGGCCTGCCGCGCGGATTGCCGGACTTTCCGGATTGAAAGCGAGACTTTTCCGGCGGCTTGCCATAGCCGATGTCGTAGGCCGGCGAACCCGGCCTGACGGCAAGAGCCTTGCGATGTGGATCGTCGTCTTTGCTCATTCAGCCGCCTCCCGGATCGGGACTGCAGGGTTGCAAATGCCGCAGGCGACCTGCTCGGCGTCATCCTTCGCAAAAAGCTCCCAGCGCCGGATGATGCGATCGCAGTAGATCGGGTCGAGTTCGCAGAGAAACCCACGCCGCCCGGTCTTGTGGGCGGCAATCAGGGTAGAGCCGGATCCGCCAAAGAGGTCGAGAACAATATCGCCGCGGCCCGACACGTCCTTGATCGCATCAGCAATCATCTGCACCGGCTTCACCGTCGGGTGTAGCGCAAGCTCGTGCATGCGGCCGGCCTTCAACGTGTTCACGCCGCAATACTGCCAGACATTGGTCCGGTATCGGCCATGCTGGCCAAG
>JBKJRE010000447.1:0-3359 GCA_046594775.1 Rhizobiaceae bacterium
GTCCGCGCCGGCCACCGACCGGGCCGGACGCTGGCTGATCGTGTCAGCTTGCGAAGCCCTGTCCTTTTGGCTATGCAGGCCGCGACTTCGCCCCGGTTCGCCGGGGCGCTTTGCTTCGACGCCGCCGCCACGGGCAGCGGCATCGCATTTGCGGGGAACTGCTTCTTACATGGCGCGCATCGTGATGAAATTCGGCGGGACGTCCGTGGCCGACATCAGCCGCATCCGCAATGTCGCGCGCCATGTGAAACGCGAGGTCGATGCCGGCCACGAGGTGGCGGTGGTGGTTTCGGCCATGGCCGGCAAGACCAACGAACTGGTCGCCTGGATGCGCGACGCGTCGCCGATGCATGACGCGCGCGAATATGACACCGTTGTCTCGGCGGGAGAGCAGATCGTGTCGGGCCTGCTGGCGACAGCGCTGCAGCATGTCGGCGTCGATGCGCGCTCCTGGCAGGGCTGGCAGATTCCGATCCTGACCGACAATACGCACGGGGCTGCCCGAATCCAGGAAATCGATGGCGCAAAGCTGATCGAACGCTTTGGAATCGGCCAGGTGGCGGTGATTTCCGGCTTCCAGGGCATCGGGCCGGACAACCGCATCGCAACGCTTGGTCGCGGCGGATCGGACACCAGCGCCGTGGCCATTGCCGCCGCCGTGAAGGCTGACCGCTGCGACATCTATACCGATGTCGACGGAGTCTATACGACGGACCCGCGCATGGAGCCGAAGGCGCGGCGGCTTGCGAAGGTGTCGTTCGAGGAAATGCTCGAGATGGCCTCGCTCGGAGCCAAGGTTTTGCAGGTGCGCTCGGTCGAACTTGCTATGGTGCACAAGGTCCGGACCTTTGTGCGTTCTTCCTTTGACGATCCGGATGCGCCCGGAATGGGGGATTTCGACAATCCTCCGGGCACGCTCATTTGCGACGAGGATGAAATCGTGGAACAGCAGGTTGTCACCGGCATCGCCTACGCCAAGGACGAAGCCCAGATATCGCTGAGGCGCGTGGCCGACCGGCCGGGCGTTTCGGCAGGAATTTTCGGGCCGCTGGCGGAGGCCAACATCAATGTCGACATGATCGTCCAGAACATTTCCGAGGACGGCGCCCTGACCGACATGACATTCACGGTGCCGTCGAGCGACGTCGACAAGGCGCTGGCGGTGCTGGAAAAGGCAAAGCCTGCGATCGGTTTCGACGTGGTGCAGTCCGAGGCCGGAATGACGAAGGTGTCGGTGATCGGCATCGGCATGAGGAGCCATGCGGGCGTTGCCGCCACTGCATTCAGGGCGCTTGCCGACAAGGCGATCAACATTCGCGCGATCACCACATCGGAGATCAAGATTTCGATCCTGATCGACGGTCCCTATACTGAACTGGCGGTTCGCACTTTGCATTCCGTCTACGGTCTGGATAAGCAGTAGACTGAAAGTAATTTTTGTCTCGCGTTTCCCGGCAGGTCTTTGTGCAGCCGGAATGAGGCGTTTGAGGTTCAGGCACCCTGTCGCAGGAGACGACGCTTTATGCGTGACATGACCGCTGGCCCGCGCGTCCTGCTGAAGCGGCTCCGCGAGCTTATGGCGGAAGCGCTAGAGCCGCAGGAGCGGCTCGACAGGATCGTGCACGACATCGCCCAGAACATGGTGGCGGAAGTCTGCTCGCTCTATGTGCTGCGCGCCGATTCCGTGCTCGAACTCTACGCTACCGAAGGTCTGAACCCCGGTGCGGTCCATCTGGCGCAATTGCGTCTCGGCCAGGGTCTGGTGGGAACCATCGCTTCCAGCGCGCGTACCCTCAATCTGTCGGACGCGCAGCAGCATCCGGCCTTTGCCTATCTGCCGGAGACAGGCGAGGAAATCTACAGCTCCTTCCTCGGCGTTCCGGTGCTTCGTGCCGGTCGCACGCTCGGCGTGCTGGTGGTGCAGAATCGTACGAAGCGGCAATACCGCGACGACGAGGTCGAGGCGCTGGAAACGGCAGCGATGGTGCTGGCGGAGATGATCGCGGCGGGCGACCTGGCAAGACTCACCCGTCCCGGCCTGGAACTCGACCTGAGCCGGCCGGCCAGCTTCACCGGCGTATCTTTCAACGAGGGCATCGGGCTCGGCCATGTCGTGCTGCATGAGCCTCGCATCGTCGTCACCAATTTGTTCAACGAGGATTCCGAGGAGGAAATGAAGCGGCTGGAAGCCGCGCTGGGATCGCTGCGCCTGTCCATCGACGACATGCTGTCGCGGCGCGACGTGGCCTTCGAAGGCGAGCATCGCGCTGTGCTCGAGGCCTACCGCATGTTCGCCAATGACAGCGGATGGGCGCGGCGCCTCGACGAGGCTGTGCGCAACGGTCTGACCGCCGAGGCGGCCGTCGAAAAGGTGCAAAGCGACATGCGTGCGCGCATGCTGCACATGACGGATCCCTACCTGCGCGAGCGGATGAGCGATTTCGACGATCTGGCGAACCGGCTACTGCGGCAATTGCTGGGCAGGGGACCCGAAACGCTTGCCGCGACGCTGCCCAAGGACGCCATTGTCGTGGCCCGCTCCATGGGGGCTGCCGAACTGCTCGACTACCCGCGCGACAAGCTGCGCGGGCTTGTCCTGGAGGACGGCGCGATCACCAGCCATGTGGTCATTGTCGCGCGCGCCATCGGCATTCCGGTCGCCGGCCAGGTGAAGGGCGCCGTCTCCATGTCGGAAAACGGAGACGCCATCATCGTCGACGGCGTGGAAGGCGCTATCCATCTGCGGCCGCAACCCGATCTTGAGAAGGCGTATGCGGAGAAGGTGCGTTTTCGTGCGCGGCGGCAGGAGCTATATCGCGAACTTCGCAAAAAGCCCTCCGCGACCAAGGATGGCGTTGCCATAGACCTGATGATGAATGCCGGGCTGGCGGTCGACCTGCCGCAACTCGCCGAATCGGGTGCCGCCGGTATCGGACTGTTCCGGACCGAGCTGCAATTCATGGTTGCGTCGACATTCCCGCGCGCCGAGGCCCAGGAAGGCCTCTACCGTGACGTGCTCGATGCGGCCGGGGACAAGCCGGTCACCTTTCGAACGATCGATATCGGCGGTGACAAGGTGCTGCCCTATTTCAAGAACACCTCGCAGGAGGAGAACCCGGCGCTTGGCTGGCGGGCGATCCGGCTGACGCTCGACCGGCCGGGTTTGCTGCGGACACAGATTCGCGCTCTGCTGAAGGCCGCCGGCGGACGCCAGCTCAGGTTGATGCTGCCCATGGTGACGCAGCTTGGCGAAATTGCCCAGGCACGCGAAATCATTGACCGGGAAGTGCGCCATCTGTCGCGTTTCGCGCATCATCTGCCGACCAGCCTGAAGGTTGGCGCGATGCTGGAAGTGCCGT
>JBKJRE010000601.1:0-4585 GCA_046594775.1 Rhizobiaceae bacterium
CCTCCGATATCGACGAGCGCGACCAGCCTTTTGTCGACTACAGGGCTCGATGCCGTTCTTCACGTGATAGAAGCCTTCCACCGTGCGGCCGGCCTTGTAGTCGACAAAAGGCTGGTCGCGCTCGTCGATATCGGAGGTGAGCAGCTTGGCGGCCTCGGCGTCGGTACGGGCGACGACCAGCGTCGGCGTGCCCATCACGTCGGCCGCGAGCCGGGCGGCATCGAGGTTTCGGATATGCGCCGCGGTCGGGATCAACACCTTGCCGCCGAGATGGCCGCACTTCTTTTCCGACGCCAGCTGGTCCTCGTAGTGGACGCCTGCGGCGCCGGCCTCGATGAAGGCCTTCATGATCTCGAAGGCGTTCAGCGGTCCGCCGAACCCGGCCTCTGCATCGGCCACGATCGGCGCAAACCATGTGTCGACCGACAGGCCGTTGCCTTCCGCCGTCTCGATCTGGTCGGCGCGCTGCAGCGTGCGGTTGATGCGGCGGACGAGTTCCGGCGCGGCATTGGCCGGGTACAGCGACTGGTCGGGATACATGGCGCCCGCGGTATTGGCGTCGGCGGCGACCTGCCAGCCCGACAGGTAGATCGCCTTCAGTCCGGCGCGAACCTGCTGCATCGCCTGGTTGCCCGACATGGCGCCCAGCGCGTTGACGAAGGCTTCCGCGTGGATGAGCTGCCACAGCCGGTTGGCGCCCTGTTCGGCCAGCGTCTGGCGGATCTGCACCGAGCCGCGCAGGCGTTTCACATCGGCTGGCGCATAGGGCCGGTCGATACCGTCGAAGCGGCCTTCTGGCGCTGAGGGAACAAGGTTGTAAAAATCGGTCATGAGAGGCTCCGGAATTTCTAGGTCGATCACTGAAAGACCAGCGATCAGGCGGAAAGTCTGTGACTTGATTGACATTGCGCCGCACTGCAAGCCAGAAAAATCAACGAAATCGCCTGAATATAGGAGAAAACCTGTGTTGGCTTTTACGGCGTTGGCGTGTAAAGTTGTCACAATTGTAAACCTCCGCCTGTCTTTCCTGGCGTTGGCGAGTAGTCAATCCAGTGTCAAAGGGCGCTCATGGCCGATCAGAAAATCTTCGCCGGGCCGCGCATCCGCCGCATCCGCACGGCCAAGGGCCTGACCCAGACGGCGATGGCCGAAGGTCTCGGGATCTCGCCCTCCTATCTCAACCTGATCGAGCGCAACCAGCGTCCGCTGACCGTCCAGCTGATTCTCAAGCTGGCGTCGGTCTACAAGATCGATCCGCACGAATTGCAGGGCGAGGCCGGCGGCTCGATCGCCGCGCTCAAGGAGGTGTTTTCCGATCCGCTGCTGGCGGGCGAACTGCCGGGCGACCAAGAGTTGATCGAAATCGCCGAGGCCGCCCCCAACGCCTCGGCCGGCGTGATCAAGCTGTTCCGCGCCTATCGCGAGCAGGCCGAGCGGCTGTCGGGCCTCAATGAAATGCTGGCGCGCGACGGCAAGGCGACAGCACTCTCGGGCGCGCGCCTGCCCATCGACGAGGTACACGAGATTTTCGAGCGCCGCGCCAACCATTTCCCCGCTCTTGAGGAAGAGGCCGAGGCC
Source organism: Rhizobiaceae bacterium (assembly GCA_046594775.1). Lineage (GTDB taxonomy): Bacteria > Pseudomonadota > Alphaproteobacteria > Rhizobiales > Rhizobiaceae > CAMYMG01. Next base: position 1,579 of record JBKJRE010000601.1, read on the forward strand.
TTCACCGCGCTGCTCGATCCGGGCGACGATCTGTTTGGCGCGCTGAAAGCCTGGCTGAAGCGCCAATATGGCATCGTGGTGAAGGTGCTGCCTGTCGCCACCATGCCCAACTGGCGCCGTCGCTACGACCGTCATTCGCAGCGCCTGTTCCTGTCCGAGCGCCTGTCGCCCTTCGACCAGCTGCGCGAGGTCGCGATGGAAGCCTGCCTGATCCGCATGACCGTAGCGGTCGCCGGAACGATCCAGGCCCTGTCCCTTTCAACCGACGAGGCGCGCCGTCTCGCCCGCTTCGAACTTGGCCGCTATGCGGCGCATGCGCTGATGATGCCCTATACGGCTTTCCAGGCCGCCGCGGTGCGTGCCCGCTACGATGTCGATGTTCTGAAATCGCGTTTCGGCGTGTCCTTCGAGCAGGCGGCCAACCGGCTGACCATGCTGCGGCGCCCGGGCGCCTCCGGCGTGCCCTTCTTCATGCTGGAGATTGACAATGCCGGTCATCGCTTCCGCCGCGCCGGCGCGCAGGGCTTTCCGCACAGCCGCTTCGGCGGCGGCTGTCCCAAGCTTGCCGTCCACGCCGCCTTCGCCCAGCCCGGCCAGGTGCTGGTCGAGGCCGTGGAAATGCCCGATGGCGCCGAGTTCTTGACCATCGCCCGCACGCTCGAGGGACCGCAGGGCGCCTTCAACGAGCGTCCGCGCCGCACCGCCATCCTGCTCGGCTGTGATATCGGCTTTGCCGAGGAGATCGTCTATGGCGCCGCACTGCCCGGCGCCTCGGGCAAAGCCGGCGCTCCGTCGGCGACGGCCATCGGACCCGCCTGCCGTCTGTGCGAGCGCATCGGCTGCCTGGCCCGCGCCGAGCCGCCGGTCACCCGCCCGCTCGGCCTTGACGAGATGGTCACCGGCCTCAGCGCCTTCGACTTTCAGTAGCGCGGAAGCGCGCTAGAATTCGAGGATGACGTTGCCGATCACCCCGCCGTCCTCGACCGCCTCATGCGCCTCTGCGATTCTGTCGAGGGAAAAGCGCGCGCCGATCGTGTGGATCAGCGTGCCGCCAGCCTGCATTCTGTCCAGCAAAGCCTCGGCTTTAGCCCGTTCCTCCGGCCGCAACTCGTAGACCAGGAAAAGCTGCAGCGTCAGCGCGCTCCACAGCATCGACCCGAAAGGCACCTCTATACCTGTGACCGCGTTGGAGCCGTAGCAGACGAGCTTGCCATATTGCGCCAGCGCGCCGTCGGCGAGCATCGGCAGGGTGGTTCCAAGGTCCATGTCGAGAATGACATCCACGCCGTGCCCCCCGGTCAGCTGCTTGACCCTTTCGGCGACATTCTCGTGCCTGTAGTCGATGATTTCGGCAGCGCCCGCCGCGCGGGCATGGTCGGCGCGCTTCGCCGAGGCCGTGCCGATCACCCGTGCGCCGCGCGCCGTTGCCATCTGCACGGCGTAGTGGCCGACGCCGGAAGCCGCCCCTGTGACGAGAATGGTCTTGCCGGGCGCCGCCTCGGTGAGCGCCACGCCATGCGCCGCCGTCAGGCCGGGAATGCCGAAGCAGGCCCCCGCGTCGAAGCCCGTCGCGTCGGGCAGGGCGACGGCCTGCGCTACAGGCACGACGATATATTCCGCCGCCGTGCCGTTCGCGCGCTTCCACTGCCCGTTCCAGATCCAGACGCGTTCGCCCAATCGGCTCTCCGGCACGCCGCTGCCCACCTGGTCGATGACGCCTGCGCCATCGCTGTGCGGCACGATGCGCGGGAAGGCGAGGGGACGGCCGCGCCGGCTCTTCACGTCGGACGGATTGACGCCCGAGGTGGCGAGCTTCACGCGCACTTCGCCCGGGCCGGGTTCGGGTGTCGGTATCTCGCCCACTACCAGCACCTCTTTCGCCGCGCCGTTCTTCTCGTACCAGGCCGCCTTCATCATGCATCTCCTTGAGCTTCGTGACCGGTCTAACAAACCGCGCCGTTGCGGCACAGGACGATATGGTCGACGCCGTCGCTGCCTGGGATCTGTGGCCCGCAGCGCGCGTTTGAAAGGGGATTCCGCCCGTTGCCACAATGGCTCGGCCTCGCTGGACCACGCGGCGGCGCGTCAATACGACTAGCGGAAGGCATGGATCGGTCGCGCGCGCGGCCGGCGGAGCGCGTGAAACGATGAACCAGTCCGGCATGTCCCCGACGGTCGACACCGCCCCCGCAAGGGTCGGCGGCGAGCCGGTCGGCTATGTGCTGGTTTTCCTCTCCGCCGTGGTCTGGAGTTTCGGCGGCGCCATCGCCCGTTTTCTCGAGATCGACGACAGCTGGACGGTGGTCTTCTGGCGCTCCTCCTGGGCAGCCGCATTCCTGATCGGCTTCATGGTCTGGCGCGACGGCCTTGGCGGCATGATCGATATGACCCGCCGCATGGGCCTGCCGGGCCTTGCCGTCGCCCTCTGTTTTGCGACCGCATCGACCAGTTTCGTCGTAGCTCTCTCCTACACAACAGTCGCCAACATCGTCCTGATGCAGGCGGGCGTGCCGTTGCTGGCGGCGCTGATAGGCTGGGTCGTCTTTCGCGAAAACGTCTCCGTCCCGACCTGGATCGCCATTGCAGCGGTGATCTCGGGCGTCGCCATCATGGTCTCGGATTCACTGGACGGCGCAGTCTCGCCCGTCGGCGACGGCCTGGCGCTGCTGATTGCCGTTTCCTTCTCCACGGCGACCGTCATCACCCGGCGCTTCGCCCATGTGCGCATGACCCCCGCGACCTGCATCGGCACCCTCATGGCCGCCACTTTCGCCGCCACCCAGGCCTCGACCTTTCGGGTCGACGCGACCGACATGGCCTGGCTGTTCGCTTTCGGCGCCCTCAATCTCGGTCTCGGGCTGGCGCTGTTCGCCACCGGCGCGCGGCTGATCCCGGCCGCCTTCGCGGCGCTGCTCGGCACGCTGGAAACGGTCCTCGGTCCGGTCTGGGTGTGGCTGATACACGACGAGACGCCATCGTCGCGAACCGTGCTTGGCGGCGCCGTCAT
>JBKJRE010000089.1:0-4482 GCA_046594775.1 Rhizobiaceae bacterium
CGGACTGATCGCCGGTTATTTTGGCGGCTGATCTATGGCGGGCGCATCGCCTTCATCGTCGCCTTTGCCGCAGCGAGTGCGGCCTGCATCGTCGGCTCTACACTCGGACTGATCGCCGGTTATTTTGGCGGCTGGCCGGACCGTGTCATCTCGCGCATCGTGGATGTATGGATGGCGTTTCCACCGGTGCTGTTCGCGATCCTGCTGGTCGCGGTGTTCGGCACCGGCCTGACATCGGTGATCATCGCCATCGCGATCATCGACTGGACGCGGTTCTGCCGGGTCATCCGGGCCGAGGCGATGAGCCAGGCGCGCATGGACTATGTGGAAAACGCCCGCATCGCCGGGTTCGGGCGGATCGGCATCATGCTGCGCGAGGTACTGCCAAACGTGACGCCGTCGATCGTGGCGCTGCTGTCGCTGGAAATGGGGATCGCGGTGATTGTCGAGGCGATCCTGTCCTTCGTGAATTTGTCGATCTCCACCGACGACCCGACCTGGGGCGGCATCATCGCCGAAGGCCGGCTGTCGATCCATCAGGCGTGGTGGGTGCTGGTATTCCCCCTGATCACGCTTTTCCTGACCGTCCTTTCTTTCAGCCAGTTTGGCGAAGGGCTGAAAAACCGTTTCGACCCGGTGCTGCGATGACCGCGCCATGTCTGGACATTTCCAACCTCAGCGCCACGCTCGCCAATGGGGCGCGCGTGCTGCGTTGCGTGTCGCTGACGGTCGAGCCCGGCGTGGTGACCGCACTGGTTGGCGAAAGCGGCGCTGGCAAGAGCATGATCGGCAAGGCAGTGCTGGGCGTGTTGCCGTCGAGCGTGCGCATCGTCGAAGGGCGGATCGCGCTGGAGGGCATCGACCTGGGCGGGCTGAAGCCGAAAGCACGCCGGACGCTGGTCGGTGCGCGGGCAGCGCTGATCCCGCAGGACCCGTTGACCGCGCTCAACCCGTCGCGCCGCATCGGCCCTCAAATGACCGACCGGCTGGTTCATATTCTGGGCTGGGCGACAGAAAAAGCTGACCGGCGCGTGCGTCAATTGCTCGACGAGGTGCAAATCCGGGATCCGGACAGGGTGATGCTCGCCTATCCGCACGAGCTGTCGGGCGGCATGCGGCAGCGCGTGCTGATCGCCGCGGCCTTCGCCGCCGAGCCCAGGCTGATCGTTGCCGACGAGCCGACGACGGCGCTCGACGTGACAGTGCAGAAGCAGATTCTGAAACTCATCGCGGAACTGCAGAAGGAGCACGGCACGGCGATCCTGTTCGTCACCCACGATCTTGGCGTCGTCGCCAAGATCAGCCAGAAAGTCTCGGTACTCTATGCCGGCAAGGTGGTGGAAGAGGCCGACACGGCAAACCTCTTCGCCGCCCCGCAGCACGCCTATACACGAGCGCTGATGGCAGCGACGCCGCGCTACACCGATCCGCTCGCCTCGCTGAAGCCGGTGGACGAGACGGTGCTTGCGGGCCTCGCCAGCGAGATCGCCGCAACCGACCGCGACTGGATGGCGCCATGACCGGGCCGCTTTTCAAGGTCCGGGGGCTCAAAGTTTCCCTGCCCGACATGGCGCGGAAGCCGCCGATCGGTCGAGCGCCGATCGTCGACATTCTGAAGGGGCTGGACTTCGACCTGCCAAGGCGCTCGGTCACGGGGATCGTGGGAGAATCAGGATCCGGCAAATCGACGCTCGGACGCGCGCTGGTGCGGCTGATTGAACCAAGCGCCGGAAGCATCGAGTTCGAGGGGCGCGATATTGCGCATCTGGCGGAAGCCGAGTTGAGGCCGCTGCGCCGCAACTTGCAGATGATCTTCCAGGATCCGATGTCGTCGCTCAATCCACGCCGCACCATCGGGTCGATCATCGCCGCGCCGCTGAAGCAGAACGGCCTCGGCGACAATCTGGCGGAGCGGGTGGCCGAGGCGCTGCGGCGGGTCGGGCTGCCGGAGAACTTCGCCCACCGCTACCGGCACGAAGTCTCGGGCGGACAGCGCCAGCGCGTCGGCATCGCACGGGCGCTGGCGCTGTCCCCGGATTTCGTGCTGGCCGACGAAATCGTGTCGGGGCTCGATGTGTCGACGCAAGCCCAGATCCTGACCCTGCTCGAACAACTGGCGACCGAGATGGGGCTGACCGTCGCCTTCATCAGTCACGATCTCTCGGTGATCCGTCGCCTGTGCCAGCAGGTGATCGTCATGCAGAGTGGCCGCATCGTCGAAGCCGGCCCGACAGATGCGCTGTTCGACAATCCGCAGCAGGGTTATACGCGCCAGCTGATTGCCGCGATCCCGCTACCCGAGATCGACCCGGATTGGCTGACATCGGATGCGGAACGACAGGAGCCGGCCTGATGGCGCTCACCCGGCCGACAGCTTTTCCACGCTTCACGCGCGACCGGCAATCGGGCTGCCGGCTGCGTCACATCACGCCCGCCAACCAGGGAGACTGACATGAGACGATCACTTCAGACTGCGATAGTGGTGGCTGCGTTGGCCGGCACCACGGGCGCCGCCGCCGCCGATTCCATTCCCGGCATGCGCGGACACGACCACACCGGCGTGACAGTGCCTGACATGGCGCAGGCGGTCGACTTCTTCACCAACGTCATCGGCTGCAAAAAGGCCATGTCGTTCGGCCCTTTCGCCGACGACAAGGGTACCTTCATGCAGGACCTGCTGGGCGTCGATCCGAAGGCGGTGATCGAGGAGATCACGCTGGTGCGCTGCGGTTTCGGCTCCAATATCGAGCTGTTCAAATACACGGCTCCAGACCAGAAGGACGCGACGCCGAAGAACAGCGACATCGGCGGCTATCATATCGCGTTTTATGTTGACGACGTTGCCGCGGCCAAGGCCTATCTGGAGGGCAAGAGCGTAGCGACTCGTCTGGGCCCGCTCCCGGTTAACGAGGGCCCCGCGGCCGGCCAGACAATTCTCTATTTCCAGGCGCCCTGGGGTCTGCAGTTCGAAGCGATCAGCTATCCGGAGGGCATGGCCTACGAGAAGGATGCCGAAACGGTTCTGTGGAGCCCGAAAGATCCGGCCAAATAGGGCAGGCGACCAATGCACCGGCTACCGGGCACGTCGCAAACTTGCGGAACGCCCGGTCGCCCAGCCATGAACTCAATGTGAAATTTTAAGCTTGAAGTAATTACTTTCAGGCGCGATGATGGAGTCCTTGATGCAGCAAAAGGAGATCGTGCGATGAAGGTTGCCGTTCTCGGCGGAGGCCCCGCCGGCCTCTACTTCGCCATCTCCATGAAGCTGAAGAGCGCAGCGCACGACGTGACCGTGATCGAGCGCAATCGCCCCGACGACACGTTCGGCTGGGGCGTCGTCCTGTCGGCGGAGACACTGGACAATCTCGGCCGCAATGACCCCGTCAGCGCGGTCTGGATCAAGCGCCACTTTGCGTACTGGGACGATGTCGCGGTCGTCCACAAGGGCGTTCGCACGGTGTCTACAGGGCACGGATTCTGCGGCATCGGCCGCAAGCGGTTGCTGATGCTGCTGCAGCGGCGGGCGCGCGAACTCGGCGTCAATCTGGTGTTCGAGACCAATGTTCCGGACCCGGAGCAGTATATGGAATCGCACGACCTCGTGGTTGCAGCCGACGGGTTGAACTCGGTTGCGCGCACCGCTTTCGCAGACGTGTTCAAGCCCGACATCGATACGCGCAAGTGCAAGTTCGTCTGGCTCGGCACCGAGCAAAAATTCGACGACGCCTTCACCTTCATCTTCGAAGAGACCGAGCATGGCTGGGTCTGGGCGCATGCCTACCAGTTCGAACCTGAGACGGCGACCTTCATTGTCGAATGCAGCCAGGAGACCTGGGACAGATTCGGCTTCGGCTCGATGTCACAGGAGGAATCGATCGCGGTCTGCGAGCGCATCTTCGAGAAACATCTTGGCGGCCACAGCCTGATGACCAACGCCAATCATATTCGAGGCTCGGCGTGGATCAATTTTCCGCGCGTGCTGTGCGAGCGTTGGTCGTACAAGAACCTCGCCCTGCTCGGCGACGCGGCCGCGAGCGCGCATTTCTCGATCGGCTCGGGCACCAAGCTGGCGCTGGAAAGCGCGGTGGCACTGGCCTCCTATGTACATTCCGAAGCCGATCTTGAAGCAGCCTTCAGCAAATACGAGGACGAGCGACGCACCGAGGTGCTGAAGCTGCAGTCGGCAGCGCGCAATTCGCTCGAATGGTTCGAGGAGGTGGAACGCTACCTCGGCCTCGACCCGGTGCAGTTCAACTACTCGCTGCTGACAAGGTCGCAGCGCATCAGCCACGAAAACCTGCGGCTGCGCGACCCAGAATGGCTGGGCGGCGCCGAGGCCTGGTTTCAGAAGCAGGCCGGCGCCTGCGAGAAGCAGCGGCAACGAGCGCCGATGTTCGCGCCGTTCCAGTTGCGCGACATGAAGCTCAAGAACCGCGTCGTCGTGTCGCCGATGGCGCAGTACAAGGCTGTCGACGGCTGCCC
>JBKJRE010000150.1:0-4194 GCA_046594775.1 Rhizobiaceae bacterium
CCCGGCGCCGGGGTGATGGCGTCGGGCTCCATCGGTGATCAGCGGCAAAAGGCCAATATGCCCTAAAACGGCCAGGGAAGCCCGCACAGCGGCTTTTGCCATTTCAACCTCAACAAGTGCGGCAAGTGCCTTTGCGGTTGTCCTAGCCCTATCCCTGCCAGACACCATCATATAGGCGCGTTGGAGCTAGCAGCGTAGCGGGAAGTTGAACTTTTGCCGGGTGCTGCTGGCTGTTCCCCGTCGAGGAACGAATGCCAATTAAGTGGATTGGCCCATCCCGGGGTCGGACTGCCATAGTAAAATCGCTCGATGGTCGAGTAAGACATCACCACCAAAATTACCGGAATGATTGCGCCAAGTGCCGTGGCTCGAATCGCGTTCATTCATCCGCCCTTTCGTTCGCGCCGCACAATGAACGATCCGGCGTTAACACTTCGTTAAGGACGCTCTGCTCACGAACTCGCCGCACCGTCCCCTCCCTGCAGCCTGTGTTCGGCAATTACCGTCAGGAAGGCCGGGCCGTAGCGGTCGAGCTTTGCTTCGCCGACTCCAGCCACACTCGCCATTTTGGCGCGCGAGGCGGGTCTGGCCGCCGCCAGTTCGATCAGCGTCTTGTCGTGAAAGATGACGTAGGGCGGCACGTTCTGCAGGCGCGCGATTTCCGTGCGCTTCCGCCGCAGCGCCTGGAACAGGTCACGGTCCCCATCGGCAACAGTAGATTGAGCTGCGCCGCGCGTGACTTTCTGACGGCGCGCGCGCGGAGCCGTCGGCACGCGCAGCATCAGGACCGGCTTGTCGCGCAGGAAATCGCGGCCGGCCGACGCGATCGACAGGCCGCCATGGCCGGCAAGGTCGACGGCGACGAAGCGCAGCGCGATCAGCTGGCGCAGGATGGCGCGCCAGGCGCGGCTGTCGTGCTCGGCGCCGATGCCGAAGGTGGAAACGCGGTGGTGACCGGACTGGACGATGCGGTCGTTCGCGATGCCGAGCAACACATCGACGACATAGGCCTGCCCGAAGCGTTCGCCGGTGCGGTAGATGCATGACAGCGCCTTTTGCGCAGCCATCGTGCCATCGAACAATTTGGGCGGCTCGGCGCAGGTATCGCAATTGCCGCAGGGCTCGCAATGGTCGCCGAAATAAGACAGCAGCACCTGCCGGCGGCAGCCTGCCGTCTCGGCCAGCCCGAGCAGCGCGTCGAGCTTGCGCCGTTCGGTGCGCTTGCGCGCATCGGGCGCGTCCGATTCCTCTATGAAGCGGCTGCGCAGCGCGATGTCCTCGGAGCCGTAGAGCATCAGCGTATCGGACGGCAGGCCGTCGCGCCCGGCGCGGCCCGTCTCCTGATAATAGGCCTCGATGCTGCCCGGCAGGTCGAGATGGGCGACAAAGCGCACGTCCGGCTTGTCGATGCCCATGCCAAACGCGATGGTGGCGACCATGACGACCGCCTCGCCATGCTGGAAACGGTGCTGGTTGGCCTCCCGCGCCGCCTTGTCCATACCGGCGTGATAGGCGAGTGCGTCATAGTCCTGGTCGCGCAACCAGGCGGCGGTTTCCTCGGTCTTGCGTTTCGACAGGCAATAGACGATGCCGCTCTCGCCTTCGTAGCGCTTGAGAAAGTCCTTCAGCTGGGCGCGCGGATTGTCCTTTTCCTCGATGGCGTAGCGGATATTGGGACGGTCGAAGCCGGCGCTGAACGCGTCTTCTTGCGCGATATCGAGATGCGACAGGATCTCCGCCGACGTCGGCCCGTCGGCCGTCGCCGTCAGCGCGACGCGCGGCGTGCCCGGAAATTGGCGGACGAGCGTGTCGAGCTGTCGATAGGACGGGCGGAAGTCGTGTCCCCACTGCGACAAGCAGTGCGCCTCATCAATGGCGATCAGCGATAGCGTGACCCCGCCAAGCCGCCTCAGTACGTCTGGGCGCAGCAGTGTCTCGGGTGCAACATAGAGCAGGTCGAGGGCTCCGGTCTCAACGGCGTGCCACAATGCGCGCCGCTCGTCGGGCGCCAGGTCGGAATTGAGGGCGGCCGCTCTGACGCCCGCCTGCCGCAGGGCCGCGACCTGGTCAGCCATCAGCGCCAGCAGCGGCGACACGATAAGTCCCATGCCGGATCTCACGATGGCCGGGATCTGGTAGCAGAGCGATTTGCCGCCGCCTGTCGGCATCAGCACGAAGGCGTTGTTGCCACCGATGATATGCTCGATGATCTGCGCCTGCGGTCCTCTGAACGCATCATAGCCGTAGACGGTCTTGAGAATTTCGAGGGCGTTGGCGGTCATCGGATGCTGCATGGAGAATCAGGGAAGGTCCCTCATAGCAGCTTCGCGATGACAGCGACCATTGTACGCCTTTCGGTGCTTCGCCCTTAATGCATCGGTGGCATCAAACGCTCGGCCGTATTGTGTACACAGCGGGAACGGGGCCGAAACCAGGCCGGCAGCTCCTGACTTCCAGAAAACGATAGCAGACATTGAACGAGGTAGGGCCAACTGACCCAACCAACTTAGCCGCAGCTGGCGATCGGCACCTGCCAATGTACGGAGCGATTTTATCTGATATGCAGTTTGTTGGGGGGAGATGATGACGTGAAGCAAGACATCAGGGTCTGGCTGACAAGCCTGGGGCTGGAAAAGTACACGGAAGCCTTTGTCTTCCATGACGTCGGTCCCGACGTGCTTGCCGACCTCACGGAAGAACATTTGAAGGACCTTGGGGTCTCGCTGGGCAATCGGCTGCGCCTGCTCAAGGCGATCAGGGCCGGATCTGCGGGCCTGGTCAAGCCGGACCGCTTGCCGGAAAGGGGCTCTGAGAACCCGACCCCGCCGTCGGCCGAACCTGCAGCCCCACCGCAGCCGTCGAGCGATGCAGAGCGGCGGCCGCTGACGGTGATGTTCTGCGACTTAGCCGATTCTACAGCGCTTTCGACCAAGCTCGATCCGGAGGACCTGCAGGACGTCATCCGCACCTACCAGGAAACTTGCACCGGACTGATCCGGGAATATGGCGGCTATGTCGCCAAATACATGGGCGACGGCATCCTGGTCTATTTCGGATACCCGAAGTCGCTGGAACGCAACGCCGAGCGAGCGGTACGCAGCGGACTCGGCATCGTTGAGGCGATGGCCGGGCTGAACCGGACGCTGGGCCGCGACAAGGACATCGAGATCGCCGTCCGCATCGGCATCGCCACCGGCATGGTGATGGTCGGCGAAGTGGTTGGCGAAGGCATGGCCCAGGAGCGCACGGTGATCGGCGAGGCGCCAAACATGGCCGCCAGGCTGCAGGGTCTTGCAGGTCGCAACGGCGTCGTCATCGGCTCTCTGACCAAGGAGCTTTCGGGCGAGGCATTCGCTTACGAGGATATGGGCGCGCATGAGCTGAAGGGCATTACCGGTCTGGTCCACACCTGGAGCGTGAGCGGCCTGCGTGGCGACACCACCCACGAGGACGAGGATCGGGACACCGACGGTAACTCTTCAGTGCACGAACTGGTCGGACGCGACGAGGAGACCGGGCTGCTGCGTCGCGCTTGGCAAAGCACCAAAGACGAGGGCCGCGGCCAGGTGGTGACGATCAACGGCGAGGCCGGCATCGGCAAGAGCGTGCTGGTCGACGGGCTGAAGGCGGAGGTTCGCGCCGAGGGCCTGCCACGCCTGACTCTGCGCTGTTCGCCCTACCACGCCGGCAGTGCGCACTATCCGGTGATCGAACACTTCAGGCGGGTGGCCGACTGGCAGCCCGATGACGACGCCGAGGCGCGCCTGACCAAGCTCGAGGCGGTGCTTGGGGAATACAGCCAGCCGCTCGCCGAGACGGTGCCGCTCATCGCCTCACTCCTGTCGCTGCCGCTGACTGACGACCGCTATCCAGCGCTGACGCTTTCGCCACAACTGCAGAAGCAACACACCCAGGATGCCATCGTCGCCATGACGCTGGAGATTGCGGAGCGACAGCCGCATCTGCAACTTTGGGAGGATTTGCACTGGGCCGACCCCTCAACGCTGGAACTTATCGGGCTGCTGATCGAGCAGGCGCCGACCGCATCGCTGTTGATGGTGCTGACGGCGCGCCCGGAATTCGTGGCGCCATGGTCCGCCCGCTCTCACATCACGCCGATCACGCTCAATCGCCTGGAGCGTCCGCATGCCGAGGCGCTGGTCGCCCGCATCGCCGGGATGAAACCGCTGCCCG
>JBKJRE010000207.1:0-7093 GCA_046594775.1 Rhizobiaceae bacterium
AAGATCATCGTCGATACCTATGGCGGTGCCGCACCGCATGGCGGAGGCGCGTTTTCTGGCAAGGACACGACCAAGGTCGATCGTTCTGCAGCCTATGCGGCGCGATATCTTGCCAAGAATGTCGTAGCAGCCAAACTTGCCGATCGCTGCACGATCCAGCTTTCCTACGCCATAGGCGTTGCCCAGCCGCTGTCGGTCTATGTCGATCTCCACGGTACCGGCAAGGTGGATGAGGCTGTACTGGAAAAAGCTCTTCGTGTCGTGATGGACCTGTCGCCGAGCGGCATTCGGCGCCATCTGGATCTCAATCGGCCGATCTATGCCAAGACTGCAGCCTATGGTCACTTCGGACGAAAAGTCGGACGCGACGGTTCATTCTCCTGGGAGAGGACTGATCTCGCAAAGGCTTTGAAGGAAGCCCTGGCAGCCTGACACGGGGGCCGCGATGACTGTCGAAGGCAGGCGAAGCCGGTCTACTCTGGCTTTCTACGGCCGCCGCCGAGGTCGGTCGATGAGCCCACTGCAGCAAGTCGCGCTGGAGGAGGGTATGCGCCACTATGGCGTGGATTTTGGCGCGCCGCCCCCCCGCGATCTTTCATCGCTGTTCGAGCGGCATGTTGCGGATGTTCGGCTTGAGATCGGGTTCGGTGGCGGAGAACATTTGCTGCACGAAGCCGAGGCCCACCCGGGAACCGGCTTTCTGGGTGTAGAGCCCTTTGTGAACTCCATGGCCAAGCTGATGGGCGTCCTTGCCGAAAAACCGCTCGACAATCTGCGCGTTCATGATGACGACGCAACGCAACTGCTGGACTGGCTTCCCGATTCCTCATTGTCAGGCATTGACCTGCTGTATCCGGACCCGTGGCCCAAGCAGAAGCATTGGAAGCGGCGTTTCGTCAGGGCGTCAAATCTGGATAGGTTCGCGCGGGTGCTGAAGGCTGGTGGCCGCTTCCGCTTCGCTTCCGACATCGCCTCGTATGTCAACTGGACACTGCTGGCCAGCACGGCTCACGCCGAGTTCGAATGGCAAGCGGCCGACGCGGCTGACTGGAAAACGCCCTACCAGGGCTGGCCCGGTACACGCTACGAAGCCAAGGCGCTGCGGGAGAACAGGCAGTCGACCTACCTGACATTCATACGGAAGTAGACGCGCCGCCTGGCGCTCGCGGACCGCTCTTTCAAGCAACCTACCGCAGTGCAACGACTGCCACGGCGGCGAGCGGGGCTTGAAACGACCTGTCTCTTCGTCTATATCAACCTCAAATTCTTGGTCGGTTTGACGAAGAGTGGGTCCACCCGGTCCCGCTCTTTTTTGTTGGCTGGCCCCTGCGGATCACAAATGACGGCCCTGGCAAGCGAAACAATCGGCGATGACCGGATCATACGCGAGAGCGGCGTTGATGCGCGCATAGCGTCGATTGTTCAGCCGGTGCTTAGAGCCATCGGATTTCGTCTGGTGCGCGTCAGGCTGTCGGGGCAGAATGGCCTGACGCTGCAGATCATGGCGGAGCGCGACGACGGGACCATGACCGTTGAGGATTGCGAAGAAGTGAGCCGTGCGGTGTCGCCGGCGCTCGATGTCGACGACCCGGTGGACAAGGCGTATCATCTTGAGGTTTCGTCACCCGGCATCGACCGGCCGCTTGTCAGGAAGTCCGACTTTGTGAATTGGTCGGGGCACCAGGCGCGCGTCGAGACCTCGGTTCTGGTCGCCGAGCGCAAGCGCTTCAAGGGCAAGATTGTGGATGCAAGCGAAGGCTCTGTGACCATTGAGCGAGACTCCGCTCCGGAAGGTACGCCAGGCCTGATCGACGTTCCCTACGAAACAATTGCAGAGGCACGGCTGATTCTTACCGACGATTTGATCCGGGACGCGCTGTCGAAGGACAATAAGGCGCGCAAGGAAGCCAAGCGACACGCCGGCGAACCGGCCGATGACGAAGACGACGAAACACACGATTGATCGAACACCCGTACCGATGCGGTTCGGGGAGATGTTCAGGGAGATGATGAATTATGGTTGTTAGCGCCAATAGACTTGAACTGTTGCAGATCGCTGACGCGGTCGCGCGGGAGAAGTCGATCGACAAGGAAATCGTCATCGCGGCGATGGCTGATGCGATCCAGAAGGCCGCGCGCTCGCGCTATGGCCAGGAGACCAATATCCGCGCCGACATCAATCCAACTACCGGCGAGATGAAGTTGCAACGCCTGATGGAAGTTGTGGAGACGGTCGAGGAATATGGCCGGCAGATCGCTCTGTCGTCTGCGCGTGAAAGAAATCCGGACGCCGAAGTTGGCGATTTCATCGCCGAGCAACTCCCGCCCATGGAATTCGGCCGCATCGCGGCACAGTCGGCCAAACAGGTGATTGTGCAGAAGGTTCGGGAAGCCGAACGAGATCGCCAGTTCGACGAGTACAAGGACCGTATCGGCGAGATCGTCAACGGAACGGTCAAGCGCGTCGAGTACGGCAATGTCATCGTCGATCTCGGGCGAGGCGAGGCGATCATCCGCCGTGACGAACTGATTCCGCGCGAAAACTTCAAATATGGCGATCGTGTACGTGCCTATGTGTACGATGTGCGCCGCGAACAACGCGGCCCGCAGATATTCCTGTCGCGGACGCACCCGCAGTTCATGGCCAAGCTGTTCAACATGGAAGTACCCGAGATTTACGACGGCATCATCGAGATCAAGTCGGTTGCCCGTGATCCGGGTTCGCGCGCCAAGATTGCGGTGGTGTCGCGCGACAGTTCGATCGATCCGGTCGGTGCCTGCGTAGGCATGAGGGGATCGCGCGTCCAAGCCGTCGTCGGCGAGTTGCAGGGCGAGAAGATCGACATTATTCCGTGGTCGCCCTCGGCGGCGTCATTCATCGTCAATGCGCTGCAGCCGGCCGAGGTAGCCAAGGTGGTTCTCGATGAAGATGCCGAGCGGATTGAAGTTGTGGTTCCGGACGACCAGCTCTCGCTGGCCATCGGCCGCCGCGGCCAGAACGTCCGCCTCGCCTCGCAACTAACCGGCTGGGACATCGACATCCTGACCGAGCAGGAAGAATCTGAGCGCCGCCAGAAGGAGTTCGTCGAGCGTTCGACTCTGTTCATGGAAGCGCTGGATGTTGATGAAATGGTCGGTCAGGTTCTGGCTTCTGAAGGCTTCACCAGTGTCGAGGAAGTCGCTTTCGTCGAGCAGGAAGAGATCGCCTCGATTGACGGATTCGACGAGGACACAGCCGTGGAGATCCAGAATCGAGCACGTGACTATCTCGAGAAGATAGAGGCCGAGCATGACGAGAAGCGCAAACAGCTTGGCGTCGCCGACGAATTGCGCGAGATTCCGGGCATCACAACGGCAATGATGGTCACGCTTGGCGGCGACGGTGTAAAGACGGTCGAGGACTTTGCCGGATATGCCGTCGATGACCTCGTCGGCTGGAAGGAACGCAAGGACGGTGAGACCAAATTCTTTCCAGGCGTCCTGGCCGATCACACCGTATCGAGGACCGATGCCGAGGAGATGGTTCTGGCCGCGAGGCTTAAGGCCGGATGGATCACTGCTGACGAAGTCGTTGAGGCGGAAGATGCCGCCGCAACGGCCGGTGCGTGACGTGAAACGACCCGGAGACCGATTTGGAACAGATGAACGATCGCACTTGCATCGTCACACGCCGGCAATCCCAGCCGGATGAACTGATCCGTTTTGTTCTCGGGCCGGACAATTCTGTCGTCCCGGATGTAAAGAGGAATTTGCCTGGCCGTGGCTGCTGGGTAAGTGCTGACAGAATAAACGTCGAGAAGGCGGCCAAAAAGGGCGCGTTTTCGCGGGCGTTCAAGTCTGATGTGATCGTGCCTCCGGACCTTGGGGGCATGGTCGACAACGTTCTGGTCAAATCAGCACTCGGTGCTCTGGGGCTGGCGCGGAAGGCAGGCGCGGTAGCTCTTGGAGCAACCAAGGTCGAAGCCAGCATACGCAGTGGAGCGGCCTTGTTCGCGCTGCATGCCGCCGAAGCTTCGGAAGATGGCCTACGCAAGATTACACAGGCAAGGCGGGCTACTGCCTATGCCTCAGGCCCGGAAATCTCGGCTTACAAACTTTTTTCCGAAGCCCAATTGGGTTTGGCATTGGGCGGTACAAATGTGATACATGCAGCCGTTCTCGCGGGCGACGCGGGTAGGGCGGTTCAAAAGCGCATGGTTGCGCTTGACCGATACCGGGGCGGATCCCCGGACGAACGGGCAATGTTTGCGGCTATTGCTGACGAAGTTGATGCCGCAGAGGATATGGAATGAGCGATACTAAATCGGACGACGACAAGACCTTGAGCGTAACCACGAAGAAGACGCTGACGCTGAAGCGGCCCGGCATGGAGCAGGGAACTGTGCGCCAGAATTTTTCGCATGGCCGCACCAAGTCTGTTGTCGTCGAAACCAAGAAGCGCAAATTCTCCCTCCCTGGAGAAAAATCCGAAGCATCAGCGGCGGCTTCCATATTTACCCCGAAGCCTGAGGCCGTTACCGCGCCGGCTCCGGTCGCCGCACAGCCTGTTGTGCAGGAAGCACCGAAGCCGCCCGTGGAACGGTCGGGTATGGTCTTGAGCGATCTTTCGGCAAGCGAGATTGAAGCGCGCCGCCGCGCCTTGGAGGGCTCGAAGGTGCGCGAGGTCGAAGATCGCCAGCGCGCCATCGACGACGCAAGGCGCCGTCTTGATGATGAGGAACGGCGCAAGCGCGAGCGCGACGATTCGGCGCGGCGTCAGGCAGACGAAGAAGCACGGCTTCTGGCAGAGGCTGAATCGCGCCGTCGAGCGGAAGAGGAAGCGCGACGACGTTCGCCGAATGCCGACCTGCCGAGCTCAGATGATGAGCCTGACACCAAGAGCAAGGGCCTGGTACGAGGCGCGCCGATCAAGCGTATCGCGACGCCGGAGATCGCACGGCCAGCAAAGCCCAGGGGTGAGGATGATCGCCGACGGGGCAAGCTGACGCTGAGCACCGCGACGGCCGGTGAAGAGGCCCGTGCACGCTCGCTATCTTCGATGCGCCGCCGCCAGGAAAAGTTCAAGCGCGCTATGCACCAGGAGCCGCGCGAGAAGGTCATGCGCGACGTCATTCTGCCCGAGACAATTACGATCCAGGAACTGGCGAGCCGCATGTCGGAGCGTGCGGTCGATGTCGTTAAATACTTCATGAAGGAAGGCCAGATTCTTAAGCCCGGCGATGTGATCGATGCGGACACGGCCGAACTGGTCGCTGCGGAATTCGGTCATACCGTTCGCCGCGTTGCCGAGTCCGACATTGAAGAAGGCATGTTCAATGTCGAGGATAGTCCGGCAGACATGAAGCCGCGTCCTCCGGTCGTGACAATCATGGGTCATGTCGATCACGGCAAGACCTCCTTGCTCGACGCCATTCGCAACGCCAATGTCGTGTCTGGAGAAGCTGGTGGCATCACACAGCATATCGGTGCCTATCAGGTCGAGAAGAACGGTCAGAAGATCACTTTTATTGATACGCCGGGACACGCTGCGTTTACCGCAATGCGTGCGCGCGGCGCGCAGTCTACGGACATTGCTATCCTCGTCGTTGCGGCTGACGACAGCGTCATGCCGCAGACGATTGAATCGATCAGCCACGCCAAGGCTGCCGGCGTCCCGATCATCGTCGCCATCAACAAGATCGACAAGCCGCAGGCCGACGCTCAGAAGGTGCGCGCCGAACTGCTACGCCACGAAGTGTTTGTCGAATCGATGGGCGGTGAGGTGCTGGACGTCGAGGTATCGGCCACCAAGGGCACCAATCTGGATAAACTGCTTGAGGCGATTCTCCTGCAGGCCGAACTGCTGGACCTGAAGGCCAATCCGGACCGGACCGCGGAAGGCGTTGTCATCGAGGCAAAGCTCGACAAGGGCCGCGGCCCTGTCGCGACGGTTATGGTTCAGACCGGCACGCTTCTCATCGGCGACATTATCGTTGCCGGCGCGGAGTGGGGCCGTGTGCGGGCGCTGATCAATGATCGGGGCGACCAGCTCAAGGAAGCAGCGCCAGCCACACCTGTTGAGGTATTGGGACTTGCCGGCACGCCTCTGGCGGGAGAGCGTTTTGCCGTGGTCAACAACGAGGCCAGGGCTCGCGAGATCACCGACTATCGCCAACGTCTGGCTCGCGACAAGGCGGTTGCCAAACATGCCGGCCAGCGCGGGTCGCTCGAACAGATGATGTCGCAACTTCAGGCGACCGGGCTGAAGGAATTTCCGCTGGTCATCAAGGGTGACGTTCAGGGCTCGATCGAAGCCATCGTGGCTGCACTCGACAAGCTCGGCACCGATGAGGTTCGGGCTCGGATCGTGCATGCCGGCGCTGGCGGCATCACCGAAAGCGACGTGTCGCTCGCGGAGACGTCCGGGGCCGCGATGATCGGCTTCAATGTTCGCGCCAATCCCCAGGCTCGTGCTGCCGCGGAAGCAGCCGGCATCGAAATCCGCTACTACAATATCATCTACAACCTGGTCGATGATGTGAAAGCCGCGATGTCGGGCCTGCTGTCTCCGGAGCGACGCGAAACCTTTATCGGCAACGCGGAGATCCTCGAGATCTTCGACATCACAAAGGTCGGCAAGATCGCCGGTTGCCGGGTTACCGAAGGCAAGGTCGAGCGTGGCGCAGGTGTCCGTCTTATCCGCGACGACGTCGTCATTCACGAAGGCACGCTCAAGACACTGAAGCGGTTCAAGGATGAAGTGGCCGAAGTGCCTGGCGGTCAGGAATGTGGCATGGCCTTCCAGAACTACGAAGACATGCGCGTCGGGGACGTCATTGAGTGCTTCCGCGTCGAGATGATCACACGCACGCTGTAGGCATTGATCGCTTCAGATACATGCAGGTGGCGGTAGATAAATCGCCATCCAGAACCTAGGTGACGCATCGCGCGGTCTGATCCCGCGCGATGCGCTTCCGGAATCGAGAACAATGCCAAAATCTGCCTCCGCAGGCCCCTCACAACGCCAGCTTCGCGTCGGCGAACAAGTACGTCACGCGCTTTCGGAAGTGCTGCAGCGCGGCGAGATCATCGATCCGTTGATTGAGACGACCGT
>JBKJRE010000409.1:0-7562 GCA_046594775.1 Rhizobiaceae bacterium
AATGCCGGCGCCCTCTGCCGGCGGCGCGATCCAAGCCGCCGCTTTTTCTGAAGGCGGTCTCGGGAAGGACAGGTCGATGAGCAGCACCATCCGTGAAGCCGATACTGGCAGCATGCGCGAAACCTCAACAGTCACGCCGCTGCCGACACGCGTTGCGGCCAATACGATCTCCCACAGCGCAGTTGCGCGCAATCCGGGCATGGCGCTAGACCTCGGATTTCTGGAATCGATGCGCAATGTCAACCGTTCCGCGCTGGAGCGGCGCGCCGCCACCATCACCAAGCGCCGTTCGATCAAGGCCGACAACCAGGCCGCCTGGCTGCTGCGGGCCATCTCTCTGATGGACCTGACGACTCTCAATTCCAACGACACGGACGAGCGGGTGCGCCGGCTCTGCGCCAAGGCGCTGAACCCGTTGCGCGCCGACATCGCCGGGGGGCTGGCGCTGGGCGACAGGAGCATCCGGCCCGCCGCCGTCTGCGTCTACCACCCCTTTGTCGCGACGGCGGTCGCGGCCCTCAAGGGCAGCGGCGTCCATGTCGCGGCGGTCTCGACGGCGTTTCCACACGGGCTCGCGCCGTTCAACACCCGGCTTGCCGAAATCGAGGCCTCGGTCGCCGATGGCGCCGACGAAATCGACGTTGTCATTCCGCGCGGACTGGTGTTCGGCGCCAAATGGCAGGAGCTCTATGACGAGATCGTCGCCATGCGGGCCGCCTGCGGCGAGGCGCATCTGAAAGTCATTCTCGGCACCGGCGATCTGGCCACGTTGCGCAATGTCGTGCTGGCCTCGATGGTCGCGATGATGGCCGGCGCCGATTTCATCAAGACGTCGACCGGAAAGGAAAGCGTCAACGCCACCCTGCCCGTCGGCCTCTCGATGGTGCGCGCCATCCGCGCCTATTTCGAAGAGACCGGTTTCATGATCGGCTTCAAGCCGGCCGGCGGCATCTCGACCGCCAAGGCGTCGCTTGACTGGATGGTGCTGATGAAAGAGGAACTCGGGCGGCCGTGGCTGGAGCCGGAACTGTTCCGGTTCGGCGCGTCGAGCCTCTTGACCGATATCGAGCGTCAGCTCGAGCATCATCTGACCGGCCGCTATTCCGCCAACCACCGCCACGCGATGGCGTGAGGTCTGGCCGCACCCTTCCCTTCGCGAACCTTTATGACCAACGACACTAGTGACCCCCACCCGGCCCTGCGGGCCACCCTCCCCACAAGGCGGAGGGTCAGGAAGAGCCTCAAATGAATATTCTCGAACGCTACACGGCGATGGATTACGGCCCGGCCCCGGAGGCCCGCAACGAAGCCGATGCCTGGATTGCGGGGCGGGATTTCTCCAAGTCGCTTTACGTCGGCGGCGAGTGGCTGGGGGCCAAGGGTGGCCAGCGCTTCGAGACAAGCGATCCCGCAACCGGCAAGCTCTTGGCGAAAGTGTCGGACGCCGGCGCCGCCGATGTCGACGCCGCTGTTGCGGCCGCGACCAGGGCGCTGCCGAAATGGAGCGCACGCTCAGGATTCGAGCGGGCAAAAACCCTCTACGCCATCGGCCGCGCCATGCAGCGCCACCAGCGGCTGTTCGCGGTGCTGGAGACGCTCGACAACGGCAAGCCGATCCGCGAGAGCCGCGATGTCGACGTGCCGCTGGCGATCCGGCATTTCATCCATCATGCCGGCTGGGCGCAGGCGCTCGACAGAGAGTTCCCCGATCACAAGCCGGTGGGCGTCGTCGGCCAGATCATCCCGTGGAATTTCCCGCTGCTGATGCTGGCCTGGAAGATCGCCCCGGCGCTCGCCGCCGGCTGCACGGTCGTGCTGAAGCCGGCCGAGTTCACGCCGCTGACGGCGATCCTGTTCGCCGAGATCTGCGCCCGTGCCGGCGTTCCAAAGGGCGTCGTCAACATTTTGCCGGGCGGCCCCGACGCGGGCGCGGCCCTTGTGGACCATGCCGAGGTGCAGAAGATCGCCTTCACCGGCTCCTCTGAAGTCGGCAAGATCATCCGCAAGGCGACCGCCGGTTCGGGAAAAAAGCTGTCGCTGGAACTCGGCGGCAAGTCGGCCTTCATCGTCTTCGAGGACGCCGATCTCGACAGCGCCGTCGAGGGGCTGGTCGACGGCATATGGTTCAACCAGGGCCAGGTCTGCTGCGCCGGCTCCCGCCTGCTCGTCCAGGAGGGCATCGCCGAGGCCTTTATCGCAAAGGTCAAGGCGCGCATGGGCAAGCTGATTGTCGGCAGCCCGCTCGACAAGAACACTGATATCGGACCGCTGATCGACAAGTCCCAGCTCGACCGTGTCCGCGGTCTCATCACCGAGGGCGCCAAACAGGGCGCCGACTGCTGGCAGCCCGACTGCGCGCTGCCAGAAACCGGTTATTTCCACCTGCCGGTGCTCGCCACCGGCGTCGCGCCCGCCAACATCCTGGCGCAGGAGGAAGTGTTCGGGCCGGTGCTCGCCGCCATGACCTTCCGCAGCACCGAGGAAGCGATCGAGCTTGCCAACAACACGCGCTACGGGCTGGCCGCCAGCGTCTGGAGCGAGAACATCAATCTCGCCGTGCATGCCGCGCCGCAGCTCAAGGCCGGCGTGGTGTGGATCAACGGCACAAACATGTTCGACGCCGCCTGCGGCTTTGGCGGCTACCGCGAAAGCGGCTTCGGTCGCGAGGGCGGCAAGGAAGGCATGTTCGAATATCTGGCGAGCAAGCCGCCCTACGGCCCGGTCATCAAGCCCCAAGCAGCGGCAGCCGCTCCGGTACAGGCCGAAACGGGCGATGGCACCGGCATCGACCGCACGGCAAAGCTCTATATCGGTGGCAAGCAGGTGCGGCCTGACGGCAATTATTCGATTGCCATTGCAGATCGCAAGGGCAAGTCCGCCGGCGACGTAGGGCTTGGCAACCGCAAGGATATACGCGAGGCCGTGTCGGCGGCGCGCGCCTGCAAGGCGTGGCCGGACGCGACGGGCTACAATCGCGCGCAGGTGCTGTATTTCCTGGCCGAGAACCTTTCGGCCCGCTCGCAGGAATTCGCGGCGCGCCTGACGCAGCTTACCGGCGCATCGGCCAAGGCGGCCACGGCCGAAGTCGAGGCCTCCGTCGAGCGGTTGTTCTACTATGCCGGCATGGCCGACAAGTTCGAAGGGCGCGTGCATCAGCCGCCGGCCCGCGCGGTGACGTTGGCGCTGCACGAGCCGGTCGGGGTCATCGGCATTGTCGCGCCTGACGCTGCACCGCTACTCGGCCTGATCTCGCTGGTCGCTCCGGCGCTCGCCATGGGCAACACGGTGGTCGCCGTGCCAAGCCAGAAACATGCTCTGGTGGCCACCGACCTTTATCAGGTCATCGACACTTCCGACGTCCCCGCCGGTGCTCTGAACATTGTCACAGGGAAGTCCGCCGAACTTGCGGACGTGCTGGCAAAACACGACGATGTCGACGGTTTGTGGGTTGTCGCCGACGCCGACACCTGCAAGAAGGCGGAAGCCCAGTCTGTCGGAAATCTCAAGCGGGTCTGGACCAGCAGTGGCCGGTCGCTCGACTGGCAATCGAACGCCGCGGCGGGAGACGACTTCCTGCGGCGCTCGGTCGAGATCAAAAATGTCTGGGTGCCTTACGGCGACTGAGGAGGACTTTTCTTGAAACTGCTGCGTTATGGAAAGCCGGGCCGCGAGCGCCCGGGCGTCATCGACACGGATGGAAAGATCCGCGACCTGTCAGGCCATGTCGACGATATTGCCGGCGCAATGCTGGCGCCAGCCGCATTGAAGAAGCTGGCCAAGCTCGACCTCGCCACGCTGCCGCTGGTCAAGGGCAAGCCGCGGCTTGGCCCCTGCGTCGCGGGTACCGGCAAGTTCATCTGCATCGGCCTCAACTATTCCGACCATGCCGCCGAGACGGGCGCGGCGGTCCCCTCAGAGCCGATCATCTTCATGAAGGCGACTTCGGCGATCGTCGGGCCCGATGACGACGTGCTGATCCCCCGCGGTTCAAAGAAGACCGACTGGGAGGTCGAACTCGGCATCGTCATCGGCAAGACCGCCAAATATGTTTCCGAGGCGGACGCCCTTAAATACGTGGCGGGCTATTGCGTCGTCCACGACGTCAGCGAGCGCGCCTTCCAGGCCGAGCGCCAGGGCCAATGGACCAAGGGCAAGAGCTGCGACACGTTCGGCCCGACAGGCCCGTGGCTGGTGACCAGGGACGAAGTCGCCGATCCGCAGAATCTCAAGCTCTGGCTGAAGCTGAACGGCAAGACGATGCAGGACGGCACAACGCAAACCATGGTCTATGGCGTCGCCCACCTGGTTTCCTATCTCAGCCAGTTCATGTCGCTGCAGCCAGGCGACATCATCTCGACCGGAACGCCACCCGGCGTCGGGCTCGGCATGAAACCGCCGAAGTTCCTCAAGCCGGGCGACGTGGTGGAGCTTGGCGTGGAAGGTCTCGGCACGCAGAAGCAGACGTTCAGGGCCGACGCCTGAACATCTGTCTCGAACGGCGCCAGGTGTGGATAAATTTCGCCCGGCAGCCGGGGATTGCGCCAGAAAACACAAGCCCGAACAGGGGCTTGCGGCTGACAGCCGGGTGACCGGGGCGAAAATCAATACACAAGCGGGTCCGGTCAGCCGATCCGCGTGCCTTTCTCGTCAAAACGGTAGGTTTTCTCCGGGTCTGGCGTGGCAAACAGCGTCGCCCCCGGTTCGGCCTCGTAGACCCCGAAAATGCGCACCGTCAGCAGGCCGGCTTTTTCCGTGTCGAGATAGAGATTGGTGTCGGCGCCGAGATGCTCGGCATGGATAACCGTCCCCTTCCAGGTTCCGGACGCCGGATCGACGGTCAGGTGCTCGGGGCGCACGCCAATGGTCCTGGCCTCCTTGTCGCCGAGGCGTCCGGCATCGATGAAGTTCATCTTCGGCGAACCGATGAAGCCGGCGACGAACTCGTTAGCCGGCGAATTGTACAGCTCCATCGGCCTGCCGACCTGCTCGATGCGCCCGGCATTGAGCACGACGATGCGGTCGGCCAGCGTCATCGCCTCGACCTGATCGTGGGTGACATAGATCATCGTCGCCTTGAGGCGGCGGTGAAGCTGCGCGATCTCCAGCCGGGTGTTGACCCGCAGCGCAGCGTCCAGATTGGAGAGCGGTTCGTCGAACAGGAAAAGCTTCGGGTCGCGCACAACGGCGCGGCCGATGGCGACACGCTGGCGCTGGCCGCCCGACAACTCGGCCGGCCGGCGTTCGAGATACGGTTCGAGCGACAGCATCGTCGAGGCCGCGTCGACGCGGCGGGCGATCTCGTCGGGCGCCGTCCCGGCCTGTTTCAGGCCGAGGCTCATATTGTTGCGGACGGTCAGATGCGGATAGAGCGCATAGGTCTGGAACACCATTGCGATGCCGCGCTTGGCTGGAGGCACGCCGACCACGCTCTCGCCATCGATCCGGACATCGCCTGACGTCGCATCCTCAAGGCCGGCGATGACCCTCAAGAGGGTGGACTTGCCGCAACCAGAAGGACCGACAAAGACGACGAACTCGCCCTCCTGCACCTCAAGGTCGATGCCCTTCAGCACCTCGACCCTGCCGAAGGATTTTTTGATGTTCTCGATCTTCAGCGAGCCCATGGTTGCCTCCTGCTAGGCGCTCTCGGGGCAAGCGCCCCCTCATGCGGCTGCTTAGCGGCCACCCCCTCCCCATCGTGAAGAAGAGAAGGCCCACTCATTTCACCGCTCCCGAGGTGATGCCGCGGATCATCTGCCGTGAAAAAACAAGATAGAGGATGACCACCGGCAGGATGGCGAGCGACAGCGCCGCCAACACGGCGTTCCAGTTTGTCACATATTGTCCGATGAAGAGCTGCGCGCCGAGCGTCACGGTCTTGGTGGCTTCGGACGGCGCCAGGATCAGCGGAAACCAAAGATCGTTCCAGATCGGGATCATGGTGAACACCGCGACGGTGGCCATGGCCGGCCGCACCAGCGGCAGCACCAGGCGGAAGAAGATGCGGTATTCGGAGAGCCCGTCGATGCGTCCGGCATTCTTGAGATCGTCGGAGACCTGCTTCATGAACTCCGAAAGAATGAAGACCGCGAGCGGCAGGCCCTGCGCGGTGTAAACGAGCACCAGCGCGGTGAGCGTGTTGACCAGTCCGCTGGCGACCATCATCTGCAGGATGGCGACGGTGCCAAGCCGGATCGGGATCATGATGCCGAGCGCCAGATAGAGCCCCATCAGCGAGTTGCCGCGAAAGCGGTATTCCGACAGCGCGAAGGCCGCCATGGCGCCGAACAGCAGGACGAAAAACAGCGAGGCCACGGTGACGATGAAACTGTTCTGGAAATAGGTCAGGAAATCGCCCTGGTTCAGCACCGTCGTGTAGCCGACAAGGTCGAAGGTCTGTTCCGTCGGGAACGAGAGTGGCGAGCGGAAGATGGCGTTGCGCGACTTGAACGAGTTGATGACGATGACCACGACCGGGAACAGCGCGATGACCGTGTAGGCGATCAGCGCCGCGTGGGCGGCGATCGAGCGCGGGATTGAGTGGGTGGAGCGGGTCATGCTCGCCCCCTCAGAACTGGTACCGACGCAGGCGCGTCTGGATGGCGAAGAGGTAGAGGCAGACGCCGGTCAGGATGATGAAGAACATCATCGAGGCGATGGTCGAGCCCATATAGGGGTCGCCGCTCTGCAACTGGAAACCGAAGAAGGTGCGGTAGAGGAAGGTGCCCAGAATATCGGTCGAGTAATTCGGCCCCGCCAGCGCGCCTTGCGCCGAATAGATCAGATCGAAAGCATTGAAATTGCCGACAAAAGTCAGGATAGAAATAATCCCGATGCTCGGCAGGATCAGCGGCAGCTTGATCTTCCAGAACTGCGACGCCCCGGTGACGCCGTCCATCTCAGCAGCCTCAATCACCTCCTCGGGGATGCTCAAAAGCGCCGCATAAATCAGCATCATCGGAATACCGACAAACTGCCAAACCGAGATCAGCGCCAAGGTGGTCAGCGCATAGGCCTCTTTCCCAAGCCACGGCGCGAACAGGGATTTCAGCCCCACCGCGTTCAGCAAATCCGGCGCCACGCCCCAGATCGGCGACAGCATCAGCTTCCAGACAAAACCCACCACAACGAAACTCAAGATCGTCGGGATGAAAATCGCCGTGCGGTAAAACGCAGCCCCACGCAGCCGCGGGTTCGACAAGATCGCCGCCAGCAAAATCCCAATCGGGTTCTGCACCAGCATATGCACGATGAAGAACCAGGTGTTATTGCCCAAAGCATTCCAGAAACTCGCCGACCAGCGCGGATCACCGAACAGCGTGCGGAAATTCCCCAAGCCGTTGAACTGCGACACCCGATCCACCTTGGTGAACAAAGACAGGTTCAGCGTCGCGAACAAGGGGATGATCATGATGGCGGTGTAGACCAGCACCGCGGGCGCCAGAAACACCAGAATATGCCAGCGGAAGGGTTTGCGGTCGGACATGCGTTCGGCCTTTGCGTTTGCAGGGAAAGCGCCAAGCAGGGGACCGAGGGGCGCTGTAGCCCCCCGGCGTTTTCAA
>JBKJRE010000511.1:0-5755 GCA_046594775.1 Rhizobiaceae bacterium
GATAGTCGAGGAAGTGATGAGCGAAATGCTGGCTCTTTTTCCCAGCCTTGCAAGCGTGCGCGTGCTGCGCTCATGGGGCGGCACTACCGACATGTCGATGGACGGGTCGCCGATCATCACGACGGGACCGTTGCCCGGCATGTATCTGAATTGCGGCTGGTGCTACGGCGGCTTCAAGGCTACGCCCGCCTCGGGCTGGTGCTTTGCCCATACGATCGCCCGCGACGAACCGCACAGCCTGAACGCTCCGTTTACGCTGGACAGATTTTATCGGGGAGCCCTCATCGACGACAAAGGTCAGGGTGCAACGCCCAATCTTCACTAGGCCAACGGAGCGACATGATTATCATCTGCCCCTATTGCGGCCCGCGCAGCCTTTCCGAATACGCCTATCAGGGCGATGGCAACCGCACGCGTCCCGATCCGGCTTCAACCGACCAAGGTGCGTGGAACGCCTATGTCTATGACCGGCTCAATCCGGCTGGCGAGCACAACGAGATCTGGCAGCATGCCGGCGGATGCCGGACCCACCTGGCGGTAACCAGAAACACACTCACGCACGTGGTTTCAAAGGTGGAATTCTGCGGCAGGAAACACCTGGAAAAGCCGGCACGCCGTCGAAACCCGAGGCAAACATCATGAGCCCGCGCCGCGCTACCACCGGGGGATTGATCGATCGGACCAGAAGCATTCGCTTCAGCTTCGACGGCCAGCAATTCACGGGACATCCCGGCGATACGCTCGCTTCCGCCCTGCTCGGCCAGGGCGTTTCGCTGTTCGGGCGCTCCTTCAAATATCATCGCCCTCGCGGTGTCCTGACGGCCGGCATCGACGAGCCGAATGCGTTGGTGACGGTTCTGAGAGGCGAGACCCGCGAACCCAACATTCCCGCGACGATGCTGGAAATCCACGACGGGCTGACCGTGGTAAGCCAGAACCGGTTTCCCTCGCTCGACTTCGATATCGGCGCGCTCAACCAGCTCGGCGGCAGCATTCTGGCTGCCGGATTCTACTACAAGACGTTCATGGGACCGGTATTCGGGCCCTTGAGGGGCACGCGATTCTGGATGGTCTGTGAGCATTTCATCCGCCGCGCGGCCGGTCTTGGCAGGGCTGGCACAGTGAACGATGATTGCCGTTACGAGCGCATGAATGGATTTTGCGACGTGCTGGTCGTTGGCTCGGGTCCCGCTGGCCTCATCGCAGCGAAAACGGCGGCCGATGCAGGATCTCGGGTGATCCTCGCCGAACTCGACGCGAAATTCGGAGGCTCGGCGAACTGGTCGGACGAAACCATCGACGACATGGCCGCAGCCGAGTGGGCGGCCACTGCCGCCGCCGAACTCGAGGCCATGCCGAATGTCCGCCTGTTGCCGCGCACCACGGTGTGGGGCTACTATGACGGCAATGTGCTGGCTGCCCTGGAGCGGGTGACCGATCACAAGCGGAATGGACGACAAGGCGAGCCGCGCCACCGGCACTGGACGCTACGCGCCCGCAAGGTGGTCTTCGCCACGGGCGCTTTCGAGCGCCCGATGGTGTTTGCGGGCAATGACCGGCCTGGCGTGATGCTGGCCTCGGCGGCCGAACGTTACGCCAATCAGTTCGCCGTTCTGGCCGGCAGCAAGATTGCTGTCTTCACCAACAATGACGCCGCCTATCGCGCGGCCTTCGCACTGCGAAGGGCTGGCGCGGCGATTGTCGCAATTGTCGATGTCAGGCGTGAGGTCTCGCAAGCGGCCCGCGACATCGCCGCGAAAGCCGAAGCCGAAGTCATCGCAGGCCATGTCGTCATAGCGACGGAAGGTGGCAAGTCGTTGACCGGAATCAAGGTGCGGGGCTTTGATCCGTCGACCGGCGCGTTCAAGGGAGAGGCCCGATCGATCGCCGTGGATTGCCTCGCCGTTTCCGGCGGCTGGTCGCCGGTGATCCATCTGGCGAGCCAAGCGGGCGCAAAAGCCGAATGGGATGACCGTTTGCAGGCGTTCGTGTTGCCGGCGGGAAACGACCGGTGGACAGGCGCAGGCGCTGCCAGTGGCAAGTTCTCGACTGCCGAGGCCCTCGAAAGCGGCGGGAAAGCAGGCGAATGGTCGGGCGGCGGCTCAAAGGTAGCGACGCAAACGCCTGAGGTTGTTTCCGCGGAGCTCGACATGGCGCCCGCCCCGGTCCTCGAAATTCCAGGTAAGGGCAAGGCGTTTGTCGACCTGCAGCACGACGTGACAGCCGAGGACATACGTCTGGCGCATCGCGAAGGCTTCGTCTCGGTCGAGCACCTGAAACGCTACACGACGCTCGGCATGGCGACGGATCAGGGCAAGACCTCCAACATTCCCGGACTTGCGATCCTGGCCAACGCGCTCGGCAAACAGATTGCGCAGGTCGGAACGACGCGTTTCCGTCCGCCCTTTTCACCGGTCTCGGTCGGATCGCTGGCGGCCGAGCGCTACGGCGAGGTCAGACCCGAGCGACTGACGCCGATGCATGACTGGCACGTCGAGAACGGCGCCACGATGTATTCGGCAGGTCTGTGGCATCGTCCGATGATTTACGCCAAGCCCGGTGAAACCGTCGACCAGGCCTATGTGCGGGAAGCCGGCGCAACACGCGACAAGGCTGGAATCGTCGATGTGTCGACGCTCGGCAAGATCGCGGTTCAGGGGCCAGATGCGGCGAATTTTCTCGATCGCGTCTATACCAATGTATTTTCCACGCTTCCTGTCGGCAAGGCGCGTTACGGACTGATGCTGCGCGAGGATGGCCTGGCGCTGGACGACGGGACAACCTGGCGACTCGCAGAACACGACTTTCTGATGACCACCACCACTGCCAATGCCGGCAAGGTGATGCAGCATCTCGAATATCTGCTCGACGTGGTCTGGCCCGAACTCAGGGTGCATCTCACATCGGTGACGGACCAGTGGGCGGGCGCGGCGATCGGCGGTCCCAAAGCACGCGATATCCTCGCCGCCTGCGTCAAGGGAACCAGTGTCGACGATGAGACCCTGCCGTTCATGGGCATCGTGCGTGGCGAGATAGCCGGCGCGCCGGTCGTCATCTGCCGGCTCTCATTCTCGGGCGAGATGGCTTTCGAGGTCTATTCGGGCGCCGGATACGCAACCTCTGTCTGGAAGGCACTGATGAAGGCCGGCGAGCCATTCGGACTCGTGCCCTACGGGCTGGAAGCACTTGGTGCGATGCGCATAGAAAAGGGTCATGTCACCGGTGCCGAGATCGACGGGCGAACCACGGCCCGCGACCTGCATCTGGACTGGATGCTGTCGAAAAAGAAGCCGTTCGTCGGATCGATGATGATGGATCGCGTGGGACTGAACGGGCCCGACAGGCTACAACTGGTTGGAATCATGGCGCTCGACAATCGGCCGCTCAACGGCGGCGCGCATATCGTGGAGAGGATGGATCGCGATACGCCACGCGACTCCATCGGCCATATCACGGCGACGTGCTACTCGCCGGTCTTGCGCCGGCATATCGGCCTGGCGCTGGTCAGGGGCGGCAAGAACCGGCATGGCGAACGTGCCTTCATATCCGACCCGTTGCGCGACCGTTTCGGTCCGGTCGAGCTTGTCAGTCACCACTTCTTTGACCCGGATGGGAAACGCCTGCATGGTTGACCAGCAGTCGCCGCTGGAGCCCGTTCTCCGACCGGGCAAGTATGGCTATCTGGCAGATGGTCCAGGGGTGTCGATTGGCGATCCACAGCCCGGATCGATCGTTCAGCTTGCCGCATGGCACGGCGGGGAAAAGGCGCTGATCAAGGCAATAAAGCAGGTGGCCGGTCTGGCCTGCCCGGACGGTGCAGGCGCCGGGATTGCGGCAAAAACCAAATCGGCATTCGGTTTCGCTCCCGGGCGCTTTATGGTCGTCAGCGATGACGAAGGTCTGGCCGAACAGTTCACGCAGGCGCTTGACCCCGAAATCGGCACGGTGACCGACTTGTCGCACGGCAGGACCGCCATCCGGATTTCAGGCACCAAAGCGGAGTGGGTGCTGGCAAAGTTTTTCGCGATCGATTTTTCGCTGCCGGCCTTCCCGGTCGGCTCCGGCATTTCGACAGTTCACCATGACATTTTCGCGCAGATCCAGCGGACCGGATCGCATCAGTTCGATCTCTATGTCTTCCGCTCGTTCGCTCGCGCGTTCTGGCATTCGCTCTGCCGCGCCAGCGAAGAGGTCGGCTATGAGGTGCGTTGAAGCTTCCAGCGTCCAAAGCGCCAATCTGCCAACAACTCCAACTACTTTCTGAACACCGCCCATTCTTCGATCGGCGCGCGGTCCGTGCGCAGGTCGTTTTCGGGTTTGGACACGTCTTCATAGCCAAGCGCCATGCCGCAAACGACGATTTCCTCGTTCGGAATGCCGAGCGCTGGCCTGATCTGATTGTGATAGGGCGCAAAGGCTGCCTGGGGACAGGTGTGCAGTCCCTTGCCACGAGCAGCTATCATGATGTTCTGCAGGAACATGCCGTAGTCGATCCACGAACCCTGATTGAGCCGGCGGTCTATGGTGAAAATCATGCCGACGGGGGCGTCAAAGAAGACGAAGTTCCGGTCATGCTGCGCCCGCATCTGATCGACATCCCGCTTGCCGATGCCGAGATGGCTATAGAGAGCAAACCCAACTGCCCTGCGACGCCCGTAGTAAGGCTCAAAGAATTTTTCCGGGTAGTATTTATATTCGTCCCACCTGGCCTTTTCCGCCCTGATGCCGGAATCGAGTATCGCCCGCGAGATCTTTTCCTTTGCCTCGCCGGTTGTGACATAGACCCGCCAGGGTTGCATGTTGGTGCCGGAAGGTGCGCGCGCCGCCAGTTCCAGAATTTCGCGAACGGCCGACTCGTCAACGGGGTCGGGCAAAAAGGCGCGAACGGACCTGCGCGACCCGATCGCTTCTTCAACGGTTTCAGCAATGTGGCTCTGGAGCGCGTTTTTGTCTCGTGCCAGCATAGTTCCCCCGCCCGGCCGGGTACGGCGTTTGCGACCGTTCACAAGCCGAAGGCCGCATTGCGCGTTCAGCCTTTGCACTGCCACCATCGGCGCGGCAAGTAAATCTTCCCGCGGGAGATGAAAAGGAACTTGTTTTTTTCATCCCGATCGGGTCTCGTGAAATTATCAAAGATTTTTTCATGGAATTTGAGCGTTGCCGGCAATCGCATCCCTGTCGAATGGAGACCTGCTGGAGGGCAATCTGCAACTTGCCCGCGACATACGCGCCTTGCGCAAGGCGCGCGGACTGACGCTCGCCGAGATTGGCGGACAGCTCAGTCGCTCCATCGGGTGGCTGAGTCAGGTCGAACGTGGGCTTTCGATACCTTCGCTCAGCGATCTTCGGGCATTTGCGGAGGTCTTCGGCGTCCCCTTGGGTCTGTTTTTCGGTCATGAAGCTGAGAATGACCTGGAGCGCGGCCTCATCGTGCGGTCCGGCCGCCGGCGCGCGCTTGGCACAAGCGATTCGGGTTTGGTGGAAGAGCTTCTCTCACCCGATCTTGGCGGGAGCTTCGAGATGCTGCACTCGGTCTTTGCACCGGGCGCGGAGCTTGCCAAAGTTGCTCAGAGGCAGACCGAAGAGGCCGGCTACGTCGTTTCAGGGCAGTTCGAAATCGAGATTGACGGAACCTGGCATCACCTCCGGGCAGGCGACAGTTTCCGCTTCTCCGCCAAACCGTTCCGCTGGCGAAATCCAGAGGCGCAACCCGCTGTGGTGATCTGGGTTGTGTCGCCACCTGTCTATTAGGAAT
>JBKJRE010000567.1:0-8646 GCA_046594775.1 Rhizobiaceae bacterium
ACTTCATCCAGGGCGGCATGGGCGAGATGGTGGCGCTGAAGGCCTGGTATTGCGACTCCACGCACCGCTATCCGATGACCGATGCGGTGCAGCCGCTGATGATCAGGAGCGCCAGCGCGCGCAAGCCGGCTGGAGACCCGAAGGCCGATCTCGACCGCTATTACATGCTCGCGCATGGCAGCCACCTCGTCGATACGGCGCGCTTCTTTGCCGGCGACCTCGTCGCGGTCGACGCACGCCGGAGCCGGCGAGGCGGCATGCGATCCTGGTTCGTCGACGTGGAATTCGCCAATGGCGTGCTTGGCCATCTCGATCTGACGGTTGCCGTGCGCATGGACTGGCACGAGGGCTTTCAGATCTATGGCGAAAACGGCTCGATCCTCGGCAAGACCTTCAACCCCTGGTACTTCAAGTCGAGCGAAGTTGACATTTTTCACGAGAAGGAAGGCGGGTCGCGCCGCGTGCTTGGCGCCGACGGCCACTTTTATCGCCGGCAACTGGAAGGCTTCGCCGATGTCATCCTCAGCGGCGCGCCGATGAGGGGCGCTGATATTGATGACGGTGTCGCGTCGGTGCGCGCCATGGTGGCCATTGCGCAATCGGTCCGTGAGAACAGACCGGTACGCCTTGATGAGGTGTCGGGAGAAGTTTGATGCGCCTCGGCATTTTCGCCAGAACCTTTCCGGGTGCAGCGCCCATGACGGTTCTGGCCGCGGCAAAGGCTGCCGGTTTCGACACCGCGCAATACAACATGGCCTGCTCGGGACTGGCATCGATGCCGGAAGCGATCGCACCTGATGTCGCCGGCGATATCGCCGAAGCGGCGAAAGCCAATGAATTGCCGCTTTGCGCCGTTTCCGGCACGTATAACATGGCGCATCCCGATCCCGCAGTGCGGGCCGACGGCCTGCGCCGGCTGGAAGTCATAGCCGTTGCCTGCGCGCGGATGGGCGCGAATCTGGTCACGCTGTGCACAGGCACGCGCGACCCGCTCGACCAGTGGCGTCACCATCCCGACAATGCGACCGCCGAGGCCTGGCGCGACATGCGCCGCGAAATGGAGAAAGCCGCAGCCATCGCTGAACGCCTGGGCCTGAAACTCGGGATCGAGCCGGAGCTTGCCAACATCGTCGACAGCGCCGCCAAGGCGCGCCGGCTGATCGACGAGCTGAAAAGCCCGGCCCTGACCATCGTGCTTGACCCGGCGAACCTCTTCGAACGCGTCGACCTGACCGGTCAGCGCCGCATCGTCGCCGACGCCGTGTCGCTTCTCGCCGATCGCATTGCCATGGGTCACGCCAAGGACCGCAGCGCCGATGGCGCGTTCGTGGCGGCAGGGAAGGGCGTCATCGACTATCCTCACTACCTCAATTGTCTGCGCGCCGCGGGCTTCGACGGCGATCTGGTCACGCACGGACTGTCTCCTGAGGAAGCCCCTGAAGTCGCGGGCTTCCTGCGCGGCCTCATCACATGAAACCCGGGCAGTTGAAACGCATCGATCATTGTCGTGATGGTCTCAGACTCGCGGCCTATGATTCCGGCGGCGACGGCCTGCCTGTCGTTTTTCAGCATGGTTTGTGCGGCGATGTGAGCCAGACTGCCGAGGCGTTTCCGGACGACCCGCGCTTTCGCATGATCACGCTCGAATGTCGTGGTCATGGTGCCTCGGAATTCGGCAAGCTCGTCTCCATATCCGACTTTGCCGGCGACGTTGCGGCACTGATCGAGCGCCTTGGCGTTGCGCCGGCCGTGCTTGGCGGCATCTCCATGGGCGCGGCAATCGCGTCGCGCCTGGCCGTCGGAAGGCCTGAGCTTGTGCGGGCGCTGGTGCTCGCCAGACCTGCCTGGGTAACCGATGCGGCGCCGTACAACATGGCTGCCAACGCCGAGGTTGGAGCGCTGCTTGGTGCGCTTCCGGCGGACCAGGCACGCGCTGCCTTTTGCACCGGCGAGAGCCATCGGCGATTGGCGAAGGATGCGCCGGACAATCTGAAATCGCTGATGGGCTTCTTCGAAAGGCAACCACAGGCGGCCACTGCTGCCTTGCTGTCGATCATCTCGGCCGACGGACCGGGCGTCTCGGAAACCGAATTGCGCCAGCTGTCCGTGCCGACCCTCGTGCTGGCGACCGGGCAGGACGCGGTTCACCCATTCGCGCATGCGGAGCGGCTCGCGCGGATGATCCCGGGCGCCACGTTAAAGGCGCTGACGCCGAAGGGGCTCGACAAGCCCGCCTACACCGCCGAATTCCATGCCGCGCTCAGCGGCTTTCTCAAGGATCTCTGACCATGCCGGACACCAACTGGATCGCCGAACTCCCGACCGATCGCCTGATTGCGGAATATTCCATGTGGTCGGCGGACCTGATCCGGCTCGGAGACGAACTGAAGCGCATCGAGGGTCACGCGGACGTGCTCCATGTCGATGTCGCCGACGGTCATTTTGCCCCGGCGCTGCTGTTTTTCCCCGATCTCGTGGCGCGGATGCGTTCGGAGACAAAGGCGCCGGTCCACGTCCATCTGATGGTGCAGGATGCGATCCTTCTCGAACAGATTACGCAATTCGCGGATGCCGGCGCCGACTTGATCTCGATCCATGCCGAGAACGCCGGGGTGGCCGACGGAGCGCTTGCCCTGATCGAAGAGCGTGGTGTCGCCTCCGGCATGGTGCTGCGCATCGAGACACAGGTTGCGCAGGTGAAACAATACCTCGACCGGATAGGCTTTCTGACCCTGCTCGGGACGGCGATCGGCGTGAAGGGCCAGGGTCTGGACCCGACCGCGACCGCACGGCTCAAGGAGGCTGGAAAGCTGATCGCCGCAAGCGGCCGTCGCATCGTGCTCGCTGCAGATGGAGGAATCCGCGAACATACAGTGCCGCTGTTGCGCGGCGCCGGAGCGGAAACGGTGGTGATGGGTTCGCTGGCCTTTGGCGCCGACGACATTGCCGCGCGCATGCGCTGGCTGCACGCGCTATGACATGATCGCCCCTTGCGCAATCGGCATCGACATTGGCGGGACCCGGTTGCGTGCCGCGCTGATCGATCGAACCGGATCACTCCTGTCGCGGGTGGAAACCCGCACAAGGGCCGGCGACGGGCCGCAGTCCGTCATCGCCCAGATCGTCGAGTTGGTCGGGCAGATTCGCGCGGGCATGGCCAGCCGGGATATTGCTGGCGCCGGCATCTCTTCGCCGGGACCCATTGATACCGTGCGAGGCGTGGCGCTCGGAGTCCCGACGCTGAACGGCTGGAACGGCGTACCCATAAGGGCCATGATCGGCGCTGCGCTGGGCATGCCCGTACGGCTGGAGAACGACGCCATCTCCGCCGCCAACGGCGAATGGCGTTTCGGCGCCGGCAAGGGGCTCGACAACCTCGTCTATGTGACGGTCAGCACCGGGGTTGGCGGTGGCATCGTGTCGGACGGCCGACTGCTGCGCGGACGCATGGGCATGGCGGGACATCTTGGCCATATGACCATTGCCCGAAATGGCGAGATCTGCTCTTGCGGCAATGCCGGTTGCTGGGAGGCCTATGCATCGGGCACCGCATTCGCCCGCCGGATCCGCAAGCGCATGCCTCACGGGGAGGGCCCTGAAGCGGCCTTCCTTGCAGCGCGCAGCGGAGACGCGACGGCTGCCGAACTCGTTGCAGAGCATGGGGACTATATCGGCATCGGCATCGCCAGCCTCCTGCACCTGTTCAGCCCGCAATGCGTCATTCTTGGCGGCGGCGTCTCGAACGGCTTTGATCTTCTCGCGCCGGCAATTCTCTCGCGGCTGCAGCTGAACGCTATGCCGGCGTTTCGCGATATCCCCGTCGTGCCAGCGGCCTTGGGTGAAAACAGCGGCCTTGTCGGTGCTGCCAACCTCATATTCGAGGCTGAAACTTGACGCAGGTAAATGAATTTATTGACGAGCAGAAGAGTTGTTTCTAGGCTGCGACCGACGAAAAGACGCCGCAAACGCAGCTCGGGAGGAGAAGCTTCGTGCGACAGGATTTGACGGGCAAGGTGGCGCTGATCACAGGCGCCAGTTCCGGCATTGGCCGCGCCATGGCAAGGGCGGTTGCCGCCGAAGGCCTGCGCGTCGCGCTGGTTGGCCGCTCGGCCGAAAGGCTTGAAGCGGTGGCCGACGAGATCGGCGGCGACGCCTTGGCGCTTCCCGCCGATCTGACGCGGCCCGAGGAACTGGATCGCGTCGTCGCCGACACCCTTTCACGTTTCGGGTCCATCGACATACTGTTGCCGAATGCCGGCCTCTATATTCCCGGCAACGTCGCCGAGGGTGATCCCGATGCCTGGGACGAGCTGATTGCGATCAATGTCAGCAGCGTTTTCCGGCTCGTGCGCGCTGTTTTGCCAGGCATGATCGAGCGCGGCCAGGGCCACATCGTCGTGACCTCGTCGGTATCTGGCCATCAGGCGATCCACTGGGAGCCGATCTATTCGGCGTCCAAGCACGCCATCCAGTCCTTCGTGCATGGGTTGAGACGGCAGGTGGCCGGCAACAACATCCGCGTCGGCGAGATATCGCCCGGCGTCGTGCTCAACGAACTATGGGGTTACACCGATGCGGCGAGCATCGCGACCAAGCTTGAGGCCCGCGAGGGCCTGCAGTCCGAAGACGTGGCGGAGGCCGTCGTCTTCATGCTGACGCGTCCCGGCAACGTGACCATCCGCGACCTCGTGATCCTGCCGCAGAACCAGGACATTTGAGCTTTGGAGGCCTTCGACTTGAGCCTGCAGGTTTTGGACAGATCGATCGGCCAAGGACCGTTCCAGCCGACAATGCCGCGGCCCGATAGCTGTCCACGACCGGGCGGTCAGGGGAGAAGGAAAAGTTCGTGAGCGAATTTCTTGGCAAGGTTGCCCTCGTCACCGGCACCACAGGCATCGCCCGTTCGGCAGCCATTCGCCTCGCCACCGGTGGCAGCCGGGTTTTTGCGCTCGGCATTGACGATGAGGGCAATGCGAACCTCTCCGATGCGCACGCCGAGATTTCCGTGCGCAAGACGGATGTATCGAGGCCCGACGAAGTGGAGGCTGCCTTCGAGGAACTGGCACGCCGCTTCGGCCGTCTCGACATCATCGTCAATTCCGCGGCCGTCCATCCCTATGGCGATGCGGTCACGACCGACCCCGATACCTTCTTGCGCTGTATGGCGGTAAATGTCGGCTCGATTCATTTGACCGCGCATTGGGGCGTACCGCTCATGCGCAAGGGAGGTTCTGGCGTCATCGTCAATGTTTCCAGCGTCCAGGGGCATGCCAGCCAGCAGGGTGTCGCCGCCTACGTAGCCTCCAAAGGCGCGATCCATGCCCTGACCCGCGCCATGGCTCTGGATTTCGCCGCCGACCGCATTCGTGTCGTCTCGGTCAGCCCGGGGTCGGTGCGGACGCCGATCCTCGAACTGGCGGCCCGCACGTTTGACGGACCGGACGCCGACATCGAGGCGGTGTTTGCACGCTTTGGCGCGGGTCATCCGCTCGGGCGCATCGCCGAGCCCGAGGAGATCGCCGAACTGATTGCATTCCTGGCGTCCGACAAGGCGTCTTTCATTACCGGCTCCGACCACCGTATCGATGGTGGCCTGCTGGCTGGCATCGGCGTCCGTTAGACGGTAGGAAATCCGGACATGGTCCACCCAAAAAGTATGAAAGTGAACCCCATGCCGAAGCCCGAGCGACAGCCAAACTGGATCGGCGCCAAGGGTCCGCGATTTGTCGAGCGCGCAACCCACAGGCACTGGCTGTATGCCGAGGCGAAGCGCCTGATCGCCATGGTCCAGCACAATGCCTTCAATCCCGCCGGCGGGTTCTCCCCGCTGGACGACGCCGGTCATCCTATCGCGCCGCAATCCGGCAAGGCGGGCGTCGAACGCCTGCTGCATGATACCACCCGTACCGTGCACTGCTTCTCGGTGGCGCATCTTCTGGGAACGCCGGGCGCCGACCGCATGATCGATCACGGCATGGATTTCCTCTGGCGGCGGCATCGCGACGCCGGCCATGGCGGCTATTTCTGGGGTGTCGACGATGATGGCGCAACCAACGCCACCAAGCAGGCCTATGGCCATGGCTTCGTCCTGCTTGCTGCTTCATCCGCCAAGGTGGTTGGCCATCCCGATGCCGATCGTCTGCTTGCCGACGCCACCGAAATATTGCTCGGTCGCTTCTGGGAAAAACAACACGGCGCGACGAGCGAGGAATACGCCGCCGACTGGCAGAAACTCGGCGACTATCGCGGCCAGAACTCGAACATGCACCTGACGGAAGCGCTGATGGCGGCCTTCGAGGCGACCGGCGACCGCGCCTATCTTGAGATGGGCGAAAGCATTGCCTCGCTGATCATCGATCGCCATGCGCGACAACAGAACTGGCGTGTCGCCGAGCACTTCACGGGCGACTGGCAGGTCGATCTGGATTATGCGGGAGACCCGATGTTCAGGCCGGCCGGCACGACGCCCGGCCATGCGCTGGAATGGAGCCGGCTGCTCGTCCAGCTATGGGAACTCGGTGGCCGCAAACATGCCTGGATGCCGGAAGCTGCCAGGCAGCTTTTCCTGAATACCGTCGCCATTGGCTGGGACAAGGACATGGGCGGCTTCTACTACACTCTCGACTGGAACGACCGTCCTGACCGCACCGACCGCTTCTGGTGGCCCTGCGCCGAAGGCATTGCAGCCGCCGCCGTCATCGGCTCGGTCGACGATGATCCGCGATTCGAGGAGTGGTATCGTCGCATTTGGGGGTTCACCAACAACCATCTGATCGACCAGATTCATGGAGGCTGGTTCCCTGAACTCGGGCCCGACCTGAAACCTGTTAGCCGCGTTTTCGCTGGCAAGCCGGACCTCTATCACGCGCTTCAGGCCTGCCTCATTCCGCTGCTGCCCCCGACAGGCAGCATTACCCGCGGCTTGCAAGCCGGCCTGCGGCTTGAGCCGATTGCCTGACCGGCCAACCAATGGTCAGAACAGCGGCCCGAGCGTTGCGATGGCATTGTTCCAGAGCCGTCGCGGCATTGACCATGCGGCGACCGCCTCCATGGTGACTTGGTTGGAACTGTCTATGTATTGCTGCTGGCGCGCCCGCATGGCAGCGGTCAGTCCGGCGTCATGGACCAGGATGTTGTTCTCGTAGTTGAGCTCGAGGCTGCGGCGATCCATGTTGGCCGAGCCGATCAGCGTAAGCTCGTCATCGACCGTAAGAGACTTGGTATGCAGCAGCCCTAGCGGGTACTCGTAAATCGTGACGCCCGCGGCGATGAGGTCGGCGTAATAGCTGCGGCTGGCCGCACTGACGATCCTTGAATCATTTCTTGCCGGAACCACCAGCACCGTGTTCACGCCACGATAGGCCGTGGTGCGCAGCGCGTTCTGCAGCGACTCGTCGGGAACATAGTAGGGAGTGCTGATGACGATCTGGCGCCGCGCGGCGAACATCAGCGCGACGAAAAGTTCCCCCATGGCTGAAGAGCGCACTGTCGGTCCGGTTCCGACAACCTGAGCCGGCATTGCGTCCGATGGCGTGGAGGCCTGCGGTCCTTGCAGCAGGGCGGTGATATCTTCATCGACGCCCGCCATCCAGTCGCTTGCAAAAAGCATCTGGTTCTGCCGCGCAATCGGTCCCTCGAAGCGGATCACGGCGTCGACCCACGGCGCAAACCTGGCCTTGACCAGAAATTCCGGGTCGGCGCAGTTCTGGCTGCCGCAATAGGTGATGTAACTGTCGATGACGACGATCTTCCGGTGGTTGCGCAGGTCGATGCGGCCAGCAAAGGGGCGAAGCAGCGGATTGCCGATCGGCAGACCGCTCGCCACCTTCACGCCGGCCCGGCGCATCGCCTGCCAGTGCTCGGAGCGGATCAGGGCGCGCGAACCGAGATCGTCGGCCATCGCCCGGCAGATGACGCCGCGCGCGGCGGCGCGGATAAGCGCCTCGATGATCTTGCGGCCGTTATTGTCCGCCACCCAAATGTAGAACAGCAAGTGGACGTGGTCTTTGGCCGCGTCGATGTCGGCCACCATGGCGTCGATGGAAGCGTTTGAATCGGGCAGCAGGCGAGCCGAATTGCCGCCGACCGGCTGAAATCCGCCGATGGAATGTCCAAGCTGGAAAAGATTGGCGTAGCGTTCAGGCACCGGCGCCGCGGCCTCGGCATGAGGCGCCACGGGCAGCCGCGCCATCACTTCGCGCATGCGCCTTGCGCGCCGCCGGCCGACGCTGACTTCACCGAACAGCAGATAGGCCAGAATCCCGAGCCCCGGAACCGCTCCGACGACGACAAGCCAGGCGATGCGCGAGGCCGGGTCACGGTTAGGCCTGAGCAGGATCCTCGCCATGACCGCGAGATCGGTCAATGTGAAAAGGATACCGACCAGTGTTGAATTGAGGAATGTCACCATCGCGCGAAGTTAGACCGGGAGTGCCGCGCATCGTCAACGGCCCAGCCGGGCATACAGATTGGTAGGCCCGGAAATCGGGACAATCTTCCCCGAGGCCGCCAGAAAGTGCTGGCACTGGACAAATTAAATCGGTATATCCGGATGTATGGATAAGACAGCCAGTCTTGCCGCGTTGTCCGCTCTCGGACAGGACACGCGGCTCGAAACATTTCGCTTGCTGGTCAAGGCCGGCGCGG
>JBKJRE010000579.1:0-10861 GCA_046594775.1 Rhizobiaceae bacterium
CGCTTTACCGCCGCACATCCTGACGTCCCGGTGTTCACGGCGTCGATCGACGAGAAGCTCAATGAAAAGGGCTATATCGTGCCCGGCCTTGGCGACGCAGGCGACAGACTTTACGGCACGAAGTAGCCGTTTACCCGTCGTTCACCCCGTTGGTATTCGGGGCCGGCTTTTTAAGTCTCGGAATACCCTGAGCCTCTATGGTGGCCGCCTGACGGGACGACACCATGCTGCGCAAGCTTCTCATTCTGGGCATCCTGGCCGGTTCTTCGGCATCGATACCGATTCTCTACCAGTCCAACCCGAATGCGGTTCACGATGCTCTGAGGGCAGCCTTCAGCGAGAAAGCCGAGGTAGGCGTTCCGAGCACCGAGACCAGCGTGGCACGCCCGACCCTTCCTGATTCGCCTCCACTGCTCGGCCGGAAGGTGCTGATCAAGGTTGGCCCGCAAGGCCATTTCAATGCCGACTTCAGGCTGAACGGACGCTCCATGGCGGCGGTAGTCGATACCGGCGCGACGCTGGTAGCCATCAATGTCTCGACGGCGCGACGCATTGGCATCGCGATTTCCGGACAGGATTTCAAGTATCAGGTCGACACCGCCAATGGCAAGACGCGGGCAGCCAGCGTCCTCATCGACAGGCTGCAGATTGGCCGCATCACGATCGACGACGTTCAAGCCGTGGTGCTTGACGATTCGGCGCTTTCGGGCACGCTGATCGGCGCGAGTTTCCTGAACCGCCTTGCCAAATACCAGG
The DNA here is from genome assembly GCA_046594775.1 of Rhizobiaceae bacterium. Lineage (GTDB taxonomy): Bacteria > Pseudomonadota > Alphaproteobacteria > Rhizobiales > Rhizobiaceae > CAMYMG01. The sequence goes on from JBKJRE010000579.1 coordinate 757, forward strand.
TGGAAAACGGCGCTCTCCTGCTGGTGCAGTAGGCATCACGTGCGAGGCGCGATCCGCCGGATGACCGCCTTCTCGAGTGACGGTCGCGTTTCGGACATCGAATAAGCCTGCCGAAGGGTCGCGGCGGCCTGCTCGGCTTCCGATTCGTTTCGGGCATGGACGATGGCCAGGGCCTCGCCGACGGCGATTTCCGCACCGACCATCACAAGAGCCGTTATTCCGACGGCATGGTCGATCCGGTCGTCGGGCCTTGAACGTCCGCCGCCGAGTGCGACGACCGCCAGGCCTACGTCACGCGTTGCAATGCCGCTGACATGGCCTGACCGGTCCGCCTTGACGGCGACCGAGACAGGTGCCGCAGGCAGATGGCGTTCAGCATTCTCGACGAAGTCGGGCGGTCCGCCAAGCAGGGACACCATGCGCCCGAACGTCTCCGCGGCGCGACCGGATTCGAGTGCCTCGGTGGCGATGTCCGCGGCTTCCTTGGTCGTCCCGGCGATTCCTGCGGCGACGAGCATTTCTGTCGCCAGCGCGAGCGTAACCTGCAAAAGCCGCCTGTCGCGCCGGTTGCCTGTCAGAAAGTCGACGGCGTTTCGCACTTCAACTGCGTTGCCGGCCGCCGACGCCAAGGGCTCGTTCATGCCGGTGATCAGCGCCGAAGTCCGCATTCCTGCACCGTTCGCAACCTCGACGAGGCTGGCGGCCAGTTTGGCGGCATCCCTGCCTTTGGCCATGAAGGCGCCATTGCCGCACTTGACGTCCAGCACCAGCGACTGAAGGCCGGCGGCGAGTTTCTTGGACAGGATGGAAGCGGTGATCAGCGGCATCGATTCGACCGTCGCCGTGACGTCGCGAATGGCGTAGAGCCGCTTGTCGGCAGGGGCCAACGCTGCTGTCTGGCCGATGATGGCGCAGCCAGCGCCCAGCACCGCCCTGCGAAACAACGCATTGTCAGGCTGGCTGGCATAGCCCGGTATGGAGTCCATCTTGTCGAGTGTGCCGCCTGTATGGCCGAGGCCGCGGCCCGAGATCATCGGCACATAGGCCCCGCAGGCTGCCACAATGGGCGCCAGCATCAACGAAACATTGTCGCCGACGCCGCCGGTTGAATGCTTGTCCGTAACAGGGCCAGGCAGATCGGACCAGTCCAAGATGTCGCCGGAATCGCGCATTGCGAGTGTCAGCGCCACCGCCTCGTCACGGCTCATGCCGTTGAAGAACACGGCCATGGCGAAGGCGGCGGCCTGGCCTTCGGATACATTGCCGGCGGTCATGCCTGCGACGAATGCGGCGATCTCGATCCCCGAGAGTGTCCCGCCGTCCCGCTTCCTGCGGATGATCTCTTGCGGCAGCATTAACGATCCAAAAATATGCAGTGAGGATCGGTCGGGCGACAAGCATTGGGCGAAGGCTCGAGATTGGCGCACTCAGCCATCGAACAGCCCTTCACCCAAGCCGTGTCTCAGGATCACCGCCAACCTTGCTCCGCCAAGCGGCGCCATGTCCTTGGTTTCCTCGTGAGAAAGCTCTGCCGACGTCATGCCCGCCGCCAGGTTGGTGATCACCGAACAGGCGGCGACCCGCAGTCCCAGAAAGCGCGCCAGAATGACCTCGGGCACCGTTGACATGCCGACGGCGTCGGCGCCCATGATCCGCGCCATGCGGATTTCGGCCGGCGTCTCGAACGACGGCCCTGAGAACCACATGTAGACGCCCTTGTGCAGGGCCGGCCCGGTGGCCAGTGCCGCCCGCTCCAGCGTCGCGCACAATCCTGGATCATAGGCCGCCGTCAGGCCGACGAAACGACGGTCGGTCGGCTCGCCGAAGAGCGGGTTGCTGCCGGAGTAATTGATATGGTCGCTGACGAGCATCACCGATCCAGGCGGCATTTCCGGATTGAGCGAACCGGCAGCGTTGGTAAGGATGAGCTTGCCGATGCCGATTGCGGCCAGCGTTTCCAGCACGGGACGCATGACCGCTGCATTGCCATGCTCGTAATAATGTGCCCGGCCGGCGAGCAGCAGAACCGGTCGCCCGGCGACGAAGCCGGCCACAACCTCGCCTGCATGGCCGGTCACGCCGCTTTCAGGAAAGCCCGGAAGATCTCCATAGGGGATGCGAACAGGGTTTTCGACTTCGTCGGCCATCGGGCCGAGGCCGGAACCTAGCACGATGGCCAGTTCGGGAGCCAGCCCCGAAAGTCTTTCGACCAGGAGATCGACGGCATTGGTCATCTGAGCATGTCTCCGGCAAAGCCGTAGGGAAGCATGTCGCCCATGGTCACGGTTTCCACGACGCCGGTTTCGTCGCAGAGAAAAAGCTTCGTCTGAGGGCGTGCGAATTCCGCCAGCCGCTGCCGGCAGCCGCCGCACGGAGTGATTTTCGCCATGCGTTCGGCGGTCACGGCGATTTCCGTGATCTCTCCACCGCCGCCCATGACGTAGTGGCCAAGCGCCGTTGTCTCCGCGCACCAGCCTTCCGGATAGGATGCGACCTCGATGTTGGCGCCGGCGTAGATTTTGCCGTCGGCGGTGCGCAGTGCTGCGCCGACCGGAAACTTCGAATAGGGCGCGTAGGCCTTTGCCATGGCGGCCTTCGCCGCGAGGAAGAGGTCGTGGGACATGTCTATCGCTCTTTCACATAGGGCACGCCGCCGGCGCGAGGCGGGATCGCCTTGCCGATGAAGCCGGCGAGCAATATGACCGTGAGCATGTAGGGCAGGGCCTGCATCAGCTGAACGGGAACCTTGCCAATGAGCGGCAGCGGCGTTCCTTGCAGACGGATCGACAGGGCGTCGAGAAAGCCGAACAGCAGGCAGGCGAACATTGCCGGTACTGGCCGCCATTTGGCAAAGATCAATGCGGCGAGTGCGATGTAGCCGCGGCCGGCGGTCATGTCCTTGACGAAACCGGCGTTTTGCGAAAGCGCCATGTAGCAGCCTGCGACGCCGGTCAGCACGCCGGTACAGATGACGGCGCGATAGCGCAGCCAGGCAACCGAGATGCCCGCTGTATCTACAGCCGCAGGGTTTTCGCCGACGGCTCTCAGGCGCAGGCCGAAGCGGGTGCGAAACAGCACCCACCAGGTGAAGGGAACCGCGAGAAACGCGATATAGGCGAGCAGGGTGTGGCCCGAGAGGAGGTCCGAATAGAGCTGGCCAAGCACCGGCACGTCGCGCACAGCATCGGCGCCGGGCAGCACGATAGACCCGAAACGTGCCTCCGGCGGCAGCGACGGGGTGCGTCCGCCCTGGTTGAACCAGGCCTGGCCGAGAATGATCGTCGACCCGGCGGCGATGAAATTGATCGCCACCCCCGATACGATCTGGTTGCCGCGATGCGTGATCGAGGCGAAGCCGTGCACCAGAGACAGCATCACCGATATCAACATGCCGATGGCGAGCCCGATCCAGGCCGACTGGAAGACGGCGGCGGCCGCCGCGCCCGCAAAGGCGCCGGCGAGCATCTTGCCCTCCAGCCCGATATCGAAAATGCCCGACCGTTCCGAATAGAGGCCGGCAAGACACGCAAGCAGCAACGGTACCGAGACCCGGATGGTAGAGTTGAGGAGGTTGATCAGCGTGTCGACAAGTTCCATGTCAGGCGCTCCTCCCCTTGGCATCCAGATTGACGGATCGCGGATTGATACTTGCGAAGATGGTTTGCATCGTGGGCCTGAACAGATGCTCGAGCGCACCGGCGAACAGGATGACCAGCCCCTGGATGATGACGATCATGTCGCGGGAGATGGCTGGCATTTCGAAGGCGAGCTCGGCGCCCCCCTGGTAAAGCATGCCGAACAGGATGGCGGCCGGCACGATGCCGACCGGATGCGAACGCCCCATCAGCGCCACGGCAATGCCGACGAAGCCGGCGCCCGAAACGAAGTCGAGCGACACGTTGTGCTGGTCGCCCATGATCGGGTTCAGCGCCATCATGCCGGCCAGCGCGCCCGAGATCATCATCGTGACGATGATGATGCGCGTTTCCGAGATGCCCGCATAGCGCGCCGCCTTGGGGCTGAAGCCATAGGTCCGGATCTCGTAGCCGAGCTTTGTGCGCCAGATCACCGCCCAGACCACGACCGCCATCAGCAGCGCCAGGATGGAGGACAGGTTGAGCGGCACCGAAGGCCGTACAGTCAGACCGAAAGGCTCGAGCAGAAAGCCGATCTTGGGCAGTTGCGCGCCCTCGGCGAGTTGCCGCGTCTGCGGCGCCATGGCGCCGCGCGGCTTCAACGGGCCGACCAGCAGATAGACCATGGCGCTGGCGGCGATGAAATTGAACATGATGGTGGTGATGACGATGTGCGAGCCGCGCCTGGCCTGAAGGTAGGCCGGGATCAGCGCCCACAGGGCGCCGACCGCCGCCGACGCCAGAATTGCGATCGGAAATGTCAGCCACCAGGGCAGCACATGGTCGAAGGCGAGGCAGACCACGCCCACCCCAAGCCCGGCAATATAGGCCTGGCCCTCTCCGCCAATGTTGAAAAGGCCGCAATGGAAGGCGACGGCGACCGCCAGTCCGGTGAAGATGAAGTTGGTCGCGTAGTAGAGGGTATAGGCGATCCCCTGGCCACTGCCGAAGGCGCCGTCGACGAGGATCATCGCCGCCCGGAAAGGATTCTCGCCGACCAGCAGGACAACGAGGCCGGCCACGGCGAAGGCGACCAGCAGGTTGATGACCGGGATCAGACCGTAATCGGCCCAGCCTGGCAGCTTTGCGTAGGGCGTGCTCACGGCAGGGTACCGATCACCGTTTTGGCGTCGGAGATACGCGCATACTCGTTCTCCAGTATTGCGAGGGTCAGGGCGTGGACATCTTCGGCTGGCCAATGCTTTCCGCGACGGTCGGTGCGGTCGACGCTGGCGACGGCGTCCTCAGGTATGATCAAGGTGAATCCGAGATTTCCGGCCATGCGGGCCGTGGCCTCGACCGAATTTTCCAGCAACACGCCGGTGACCACGAGTTCGCTGACCCGCAGCTCGTCCAGCACATCCATGAGGTCGGTTCCGATGAAGGCGCTGTTGGTGCGCTTGTCTACGATGGGTTCACCCGGCTGCGGCGCCACTTGAGGCTTGAAGTCGTTGCCGCGCGTCCCAGGGCGATAAGGTGAGGAAACATCCGTGGAATCGTGCCTGATGTGCACGATGGGCAGGCGGCGCGACCGCCATGCCTCGAGGAGATCGACGATGCGCTCCTCCATTTCGGGTTGGCTGCGCCGCCCCCACAGGGGATCGTCAATGGCATTTTGAACGTCGATCACCATAAGCGCAGGCGTGCTCATTCGGCCGCCTCCTGCTGCTCGACACCCGCCATCAGCAGGCCGAGTTCGCCCTCGCTGGCTTCGGGGCCACGCTCACCGACGATCCGGCCGTCGAACATAACCAGAATGCGGTCCGACAGCGAGCGGATCTCGTCGAGCTCGACCGAGATGAGCAGCACTGCCTTGCCGCGATCACGCATTGCGATCAACTGCTTGTGGATGAACTCGATGGCGCCGACGTCGACGCCGCGCGTCGGCTGGCCCACGACAAGCACGCCAGGATCCTGCTCCATTTCCCGCGCCAGCACGATCTTTTGCTGGTTGCCGCCCGAGAAATTGGCCGTCTTGAGCCGGCAGTCTCCCGGCCGTATGTCGAATTTCTCGATCTTTCTCCTGGCATCGTCGCGAATGGCGTCGATGTTGAGGAACGGGCCGTTCAGATAAAGCGGCTTATCGTGATAGCCGAGAATCGAATTCTCGTTCTCCTCGAATGCCAGCACCAGCCCCACATGGTGGCGGTCCTCCGGCACGTGGGCGAGGCCCCGGTCCCTGAGTTCGCCGGGGTCGGCAATGCCTGTCACGTCGATCGGCCTTCCGTCCAGCATCACGCTGCCTTTCTCGGCCCGCCGGATGCCGCATATCGCCTCGATCAGTTCCGACTGACCGTTGCCGGCGACGCCGGCAATTCCGACGATCTCGCCGGCGCGCACGTCCAAAGACACATTGTCGACCATGGTGACACCGCGAAAATCCTTCACCGTCAGCCCCTTTACCGACAGCTTCACCTCGGCAGGCCGAGACTCGCCCTTCTCGACCCGCAGCAGAACGCGCCGGCCGACCATCAGCTCGGCCAATTCCTCGACGGTTGTCCTGGCTGTCTCGCGGGTTGCCACGATGGTACCCTGCCGCATGACCGAAACGGTGTCCGTGATCGCCATGATCTCACGCAGCTTGTGGGTTATGAGGACGATCGTCTTTCCTTGTTGCTTGAGCTGCTCGAGAATGCGGAATAAATGATCGGCCTCGGCCGGGGTGAGCACGCCTGTCGGCTCGTCGAGGATCAATATTTCGGCGCCGCGATAAAGCGCCTTCAGGATCTCGACCCGCTGCTGCAGCCCGACGGGAAGCTCCTCGATGATGGCGTCCGGATTGACCTCCAGCCCATATTCGCGCTCCAGTCGCTCTAGTTCGGAGCGCGCCTTGGCGATGCTCTTGTTCAGAAGCGCCGCGCTCTCGGCGCCCAGAATGACGTTCTCGATCACCGTGAAATTCTCGACCAGCATGAAGTGCTGGTGCACCATGCCGATGCCAAGCCCGATGGCGTCGTTGGGGGTCTTGATCGCCACCGGCTTGCCCTCGACCTTTATCTCGCCGCTGTCAGCCTGGTAAAAGCCATAGAGGATGGACATGAGTGTCGACTTGCCGGCGCCATTTTCGCCGACGATGCCCCGGATCGTGCCGCGTTCGATGACGAGATTGATATCGCGGTTGGCCTGGACGGCTCCGAAACTCTTGTTGATGCCGATCAGCTCGATTGCAGCTTCCGCCATGCGGCAGGGTCCCACCCTCTTGTCGTTTTATCATCCGATCAAAAAGGCTAGCATGCCGCCTGCCGGGTGCCAATTTGCACCTTGCCCGGCAAGCGCCGCTTCTCGCTCTCGACAAATCCCCCGGCGCTTGTCAATTTCCCGTCGGGACAACCCCGATAGTGCAGGGTCAGGGGAACTGTTTCCGTGGCCCGTGGCGAGCCTGTCAAATGCCGGTTGCGGACAAGAAGGGACGACACATGAGCGAAGCGGCAGATCGCCTGACAGCGCTGGAAATGCGAACCGCCGAACAGGACAGGACTGTCGAGGAGCTTTCAGCGCAGATCGCCGAACAGTGGACGGTCATGGAGCGCCTGCGCAAGCAGGTCGACGCGCTGACCGAGCGGCTTCTGGAATTCGAGCACCAGAACGCGTCGGAGGCCCCGGTGGCCAAGCCACCGCACTGGTAAGGAGAGGGTGGTCAAGGCCGAAACAGGCGATCGCATGACCGGCCCGGGTCCCGGAAGGCTGGCGCTCGTGATGGCGGTTTGCCTGTTTGCCGCCTTTCGGCCGGCTGTGTCACGGGCCATGCCAAAGGCGCGGGTTCCCCCGAAACCGGGAAAGGAATGCCCTGGCCAGCATCTGCCGCAACAAAAAGCCGCCGGGCTCTCACCCGGCGGCTTCCCTTGAACTGGTCAGCGATCAATAGGGGCAGGCATCGTCCGACATATAGTCGTGAACCTCGATCGTCCCTGCAATGATATCAGCCTTGGCCTTGTCGGCCGCCGCCTTCATTTCCGGGGTGACGAGATCCTTGTTGTTGTCGTCCATGGCGTAGTCGACGCCGCCTTCCTTGAGGCCAAGATCGTTGATGCCACCGGCAAGCTTGTCGTCCTTGGCGTCCATGAAGGCGCCGTAGACGGCAGTGTCGACACGCTTGAGCATCGACGTCAGAACCTTGCCGGGCTGCAGGCCGTTCTGGTTGGAGTCGACGCCAATTCCGAGCTTGCCGGCATCTGCCGCTGCCTGAAGGACGCCCACCCCGGTGCCGCCGGCCGCAGCGTAGATCACGTCCGCGCCCTGGTCGATCTGGGTCTTGGCGATTTCGCCGCCCTTGGTCGGATCATTCCAGGCAGCCGGCGTATCGCCCGTCATGTTCTGGATCACCTCGGTCGCGCCAGCCGCCTTGGCGCCACCCACATAGCCGCAGCCGAAGCGACGGATAAGCGGAATGTCCATGCCACCGACAAAGCCGACCTTCTTGCTCTGCGAAGCCATGCCGGCCAGCAGGCCGACGATGTAGGAGCCTTCCTGTTCCTTGAACACGATCGAGCGGATATTGGGCTTGTCGACGACCATATCGACGATGGCGAACTGCGTGTCGGGGAAGTCCGTGGCCACCTTGTCCAGGGACTCGGCCCACGAAAAGCCGGTCATGACGATCGGGTTTCGGCCGTCCTCTGCAAACCGCCTGAGCGCCTGTTCGCGCTGCGAGGCGTTGGAGACTTCGAATTCGACATATTCGACGCCGGTTTCGGCCTTGAATTTCTCGGCGCCATTGAAAGCCGCTTCGTTGAAAGATTTGTCGAATTTCCCGCCCAGATCGTAGAGCAGTGCGGGCTTGATGTCGGCCGCGAATGCCGGAAGGCACGTAGCGGTGGCGGCCAGGAGGCCAAGGACAATACGTTTCATGTGATCCACACCCTGTCGGTTGTTTTCTTGACGAAGCACCCACGCAAAACCGGCTTGCCCGGCTTTTGGCGGCACATGGCAGGGGCTTTCAGCCTCCGCTCATGATCCAGTCTTGCACGGCGAAAGACAAAATTCACGCAGAATTTTGACCTTCCGGACAACATCGAAAAGCAAACATTAAGCCGCGGCGATTTGCCGGCGGCAGCCAGTTGCAGGGGAGTTGCCGCAGCGAGCCTTGGCTACGCTGCGTTGGTTTGCGCGCCGGCGGACGCCGGCATGGCGCAGGCGATGCCCGTCCCGTTCAGGTTGCAGTAGCCGTTCGGGTTCTTCGCCAGATACTGCTGATGGTCGGCCTCGGCGAAGTAGAATTCCGGCGCCGGGGCGATTTCGGTGGTAACCCGTTCGCGCCCCGCCGCCCGCAGGGACGCGTCATAGGCGTCGCGTGAGGCCATCGCGCTATACTGCTGTGCATCGCCGAATGTGTAGATCGTCGATCGGTAGGTTGTGCCGACATCATTGCCCTGGCGCATGCCTTGAGTTGGGTCGTGGCTTTCCCAGAACAGCTTGAGAAGTTCGGCGTAGGAGACGATCTTCGGATCGAACACGACCAGGACCACCTCGGCGTGTCCGGTCAGACCGGTGCAGGTCTCCTGGTAGGTGGGGTTGGGTGTCACGCCGCCAGCATAGCCGACTGCCGTCACCCACACCCCTTCCGTCTGCCAGAACAGCCGTTCTGCGCCCCAGAAGCATCCCATGCCAAACATCGCCTTTTCCAGACCCTCCGGATAGGGTCCATTTAGCGGACGTTTCGAGGCAAAATGCTTGGCTGCGGTCGGGATCGGTTGGGCCCGCCCGGGCAAGGCCTGCTCCTTTGTCGGAAGGTTCAGCTTCTTGTTCAGCATGTCGCTCAGAAAAAACATCATCTTGTCTCCTTGTCAGGATCGGGCGGCGTGGCCCGGGGGAAAGCTATCGTTCGACGACAAAGCGCCCGACCTGCGGATCGGGCTTGCGGCCGATGGCATAAAGAAGCAGCGCAATGACGCCGAAAACGGCGAAGCCGGGTTGGTCGAGAATGAAGATCATCACCGGGTTCCAGACCAACGGATGCGCGTTCTCGATGATGAAGGCCTGCATGGAGTCGAGCGTCGCCGGGGATACGCTGACCCAGCTTGCGCCGAGCGGGGTCAGCACAAGTTCGGACATCGCGATGGTGCGGGTAACGTCGAGCACTGCCATGATGACGGCTACCGCGAGCGCAAACGTGGCCATCAGCCGGAACAGAAAACGAAACATTGCAATCCTTCTCGTGTCGGTCTTGTCAGGTTCTCATCGTCCACGTCGATGTCAATGGAACCCAAATGTCGACTGACGCTTTGACACACATATGGCGGGACAGCCGCCTGGACAATTGGCACACACGAATTTGAAGCGAGCGGGATCGCCACGCTGGCTGGACGGCACCCGCAAACAACTTTGCGCATGATCGATATTAAGAGGTGCTTTGGCTTGGCATTCGGCGCCGGATCGACTAGATGAGCCCGGCGTCGGCAAACTTTAGCGGCTTCCGATGCGCGCGGAGAGGTGGCCGAGTGGTTGAAGGCGCACGCCTGGAAAGTGTGTTT
>JBKJRE010000097.1:0-7899 GCA_046594775.1 Rhizobiaceae bacterium
CCATCGAAGAAATGGCGACCGCTTGCGGTACATCGTTTCAAACCATTCGCCGTGACCTCAATCAGCTTGGCAAGGAAGGAAGAATTCGGCGCTACCATGGGGGCGCCAAGCTTGCTGACTATGCGCCGTTGCCAAGTTATGCAGCGCGAAGCTCATCCCATGTCGAGCAAAAGCGATTGGCTGCCTCATTGGTCGTCGATCAGATCGCGGACGGTTCCTCGCTTTTCATCGCCGGTGGATCCACTCTAGCCCTAGCCGCCAGGCGGCTGCGCGATCGGGAGGGCCTCACCGTCATCACGAATAACCTGCATGCGGCCTATGACCTGTTCGACAGGACGGGCTTCGAGATTCATGTGGCTGGAGGCTTAATGCGGCCGGCTAGCGGATCGATGACAGGTGACGAGGCCGTACGGTTTGTCGAGCGTTTCACTGTCGACTTCGCCATCATCGGGACCTGCGGAATCGACGGAGATGGAGCCTTACTAGAGTACGATCAAAGCTTGGTTGCACCCGTCCTGGCGATGATCGCAAATGCCAGAGAGACAATACTTGTCGCTGACTCCTCGAAGTTTGGAGCGAGGGGCATCGTCCGCGGTGCGCATCTTCGCGATGTAGACCACCTGGTCACAGACACTGCGCCATCCGGAGCTATGGCAGATCTGATGCTTGCCCACGATATTCGGGTCCATTCTCCAGGCGCACCACATCGAAGCAGAGCATAGCGTTGAGCCAAAACCGGCTGTTCGCGCCCAAAATTAGCGTCGCCTAGGGAATACCTACGTTGAGCGGGCCAAGGCCCACCTGGGTCTGCAGCAGTCCGGCTTGCGATCGTCGATGGGCGAAAAAGTCCAACCATGTTCGATATTGTCCAAATTTTCGGAGTAAGGTCCAAAAAGATCTGATATCGAATTAGGATTTGACAAAAAATAACAAAAACGAATAAATGTTCTGCCGAAGGGTTGGCTATCAACTTTATCGAAGGAATATGAGCCTTGAGGAAACGGTCCTCCTACCGGTACGGCCCAAGTCGCCAGACTGGCGGCTGTCGTTACTCAAGCCTGCGCTTTTTTGGATATGCGTCATCTCGTGCTGATGCAGTTTCGGACGCAATTTAGATGGCCGAAATCAAGCGCGCTTCTGTTCTGGCCGATCTGCAGCGACCATCCGGTGCTTTGGCGATGCTAGCGATAGATCAACGCGAATCGATGCGGGCGATGTTTGCCGAGCATCAGAATGCTCCGGTAACGGACGACCAAATCGTCGAGTTCAAGATGAGGGCCCTCAAAACTCTGACACCTTTCGCATCGGCGGTGCTGATCGACCGCGAGTTCGGCTGGGCGCAGGCAATCGTGCGCAAAGCTGTTGCGCCGGGCTGCGGGCTGATCGCCGCCGCCGATCGGTTCCATGCAAAGGGGGACGAACTAGTTGCGGATGTCGAAATCGACGATCTTGTCGACCCGGCAAGAGTTCGATCTGAGGGGGCGAAAGCCCTTAAGCTGCTTGTTGTCTGGCGTCCGGATGAAGCACCCGAAAAACGTATTGCAATGGTCCAGGACTTTGTCGGCCGCTGCCGCCGCGCTGGACTTCTCAGCATTATCGAGCCGGTCTCGCGTCGATCTCGTGATGGTAGTGACTGTGATCTCCAGGAAGGGATCCTTTCCGCAGCAAGAGAATTGGGGTGTTGCGAGCAGGACCTATACAAGGCCGAGATTCCTCTCCAAGGACGCGGCAACGAAGGAGAGGTGCGACGTCGCTGCGCCGATCTCTCCCGAATGATCCGCTCGCCATGGGTCGTGCTTTCGTCGGGCGTCGATGCCGATCATTTTCCCACTGCCGTCGGATGGGCATGCAAGGAAGGGGCAAGCGGGTTTCTGGCCGGTCGAGCCGTGTGGAGGAACACTATCGGTTCGGCTGACGTCGACCACTCGCTCACGACCGACGCCGTCGATCGACTGAAGCTGCTCTGCGAAACGGTCGATAGGGCCGTGGATTACTAGCAATTATTACGGTGCAGAAAGACATGCTGTTCCGGGGAGGCTCTACTGGGAGAGCTTCTAATCCAGAAATGAAGGTTAACCAAGGAGGAAAACATGTATAAACTGCTTCTTTGCTCTACCATACTGATCAGTGCAACAACTGCTCAGGCCGTCGAGATCAGTGTCGCGACGGTCAATAATCCCGACATGATCACGATGCAGAAACTGTCTTCCGAATTCACCAAGATGCATCCGGACATCCAAGTGAACTTCGTCGTATTGCCGGATCAGGTATTGCGCCAGAATGTGACGCAAGACATCGCCGTCAAAGGCGGTCGGTACGATATCGCAACGATCAGTCCATACGAGGTCCAGGCCGGGTGGGCGGAGAACGGGTGGCTGGTGCCTTTGACGCCGATGTTCGATGCTCTGGCGGCCGACAAGCGTGACGCCTACGACCTCAATGATGTGCTGCCGACCATCCGCGCTGCTCTGACTTACAAGGACGTACTCTATGCTCTGCCGTTCTATGGCGAGAGTTCGTTCACAATGTACCGAAAGGACCTGTTCGAGAAGGCTGGCATCACCATGCCGGAAGCGCCGACCTGGGATGAGATCGCTGACGCCGCATGCAAAATCAACGATCCCGCAAACGGCGTCTATGGCATCGCAATGAAGGGAATTCCGGATTATGGCCAGCTCGCGCCATTCATCACCTTCATGCACTCGTATGGAGCCCGCTGGTTTGATGAGAATTGGAATCCGCAGATCACGAGCGATTCATTCAAGAAGGCGTTCACAGCCTATACGGACCTTGTCAAGAAATGTGGTGAACCGGGAGCGCCGAATGTCGGCTTCAATGAAGCTCTGACATTGATGTCGCAGGGCAAGGCCGGAATTTGGGTCGACGCCACGGTGGCGGCAGGAATGCTCGCAGATCCGAAGACTTCGACAGTTGCCGGCAAGATCGGCTATGCCCTCTCGCCTACCCAAGGGTCAAAGAACGGATCGTCGTGGCTCTACACTTGGGCGCTAGGCATCCTGTCTTCCTCGAAGGAACAGGATGCTGCGTTCGAATTCATTCGCTGGGCGTCTTCAAAGGAATATATCGACCTGGTCGCGAAGACAGAAGGGCCCCTTCATATTCCTTCCGGAACGCGCGTCTCGACGTATGAGCGCAAGGATTATCTGGAAGCGGCTCCCTTCGCTCCCACGGTGCTCGCCGCCATTCAGGGCGCGGATCTGACCAAACCCGCCAAGGACCCGGTGCCTTACACCGGCACGGCGCAGGTGAACATCCCCGAGTATGCTGCGTGGGCTGCGGAGTTTGGCCAGAACTTCTCGGCCGTCATTGCGGGCTCAATGACAGTCGACGAGGCGCTGCAGAAGTCGCAGGATGTCGCAGTCCAGGTTATGACGGACGCCGGTTATATCAAATAGGGAGCATGGGAGCTCTTGTCCGGTCTAGCGAAATCACGCGCGGATAAGCGCTCCCGTCTCTCGCCATCACGGTGGGCCACCTGGCCGACCGTGATATACCTTATCGTGACGACGCAGGTCCCGCTGCTCGCGACCGCTTATTTCAGCCTCTACTCCTGGAACCTGCTCTATCCCAACCGCCCGTTTCGTTTCGTTGGCATCGACAACTTCCGGTCAATTTTTGCGAATGACGGCTTTCGCAACGCCATCATTAACACCGTCATCTTTTGCGCTGTACCAGCGGCCCTTACGGCGCTGCTAGGGCTCTCGCTCGCCTTGCTCGTGAACCGGCTTTCCTATGGTCGGGGTTTGGCCTATTCGCTGCTCTTTGCGCCATTCCTGATCATGGAGACGGTAAATCCGATTATCTGGAAAAACATGATCTTCAATCCGGTCTTCGGGCTGCTCAACTTCGCGTTGACGTCAATCGGCATGGAGCCAGTCGACCTTATTTCAAATGCTCCGCGGATCGCTGTTATCGTGATGATCGTTTGGCAATGGTCGCCGTTCATGATGCTGATCATCCTTGCCGGTCTCCAGTCAGTCAACACGGAGACCCTGGAAGCCGCGCAGATAGACGGCGCAAATCAATGGAACCGATTCCTGCACGTAACGCTGCCGCATCTGGTGCCTTACATAACGGTCGGAATGCTGATCGAAGCCATCCTTATTCTTCCCGTGTTCGGACCGATTTATGTCGGCACTCATGGCGGTCCGGGGAACCAATCAACAAACCTGATGTTCTTTGTCTATCGCATGCTCACAGAACAATACGAGATCGGGCGCGCCGCCGCCGGTGGCCTGGTAACCGCCGTTATGACCACGATCGTGGTGATGGCGCTTCTCGCATACGTCCGCCCCTACATGGAGAGGCATTGATGAAGCGTCGGCAGTCGAGAGGCTTATTTTCGGCCGCAGTGACGTTCGCGGCGGCAACCGCTTTGTGCTTTCCGATCATTTGGCTGTTTTTCACCAGTCTCAAATCGGAGACAGACGCAATATCCACACCGCCGACCTTTTTGGTGCCCTTAAGTCTGGATCACTACGCTACCGCCCTGTCTGGCGACTATCTGCACTTCCTGTCCAACTCGCTGATTGCCACGGTGATATCAATTGCGGCGGCATTCGCCTTGGGCCTGCCAGCTGCCTATAAGCTTGCTTTCTTTCCCGGCCGTAAGGCGAACGATTTCCTGTTCTTCATTCTGTCCACCCGCTTCATGCCTGGCGTTGCGGTCATCGTGCCGATCTTCCTCCTTTACAGCAAACTTGGGCTTGTCGACACGCTCGGTGGGCTGCTGATCATGTATACAACGCTCAATTTGCCTATCGCCATCTGGCTGATGCGGTCTTTCTTCAAGGATGTGCCCTATGAGTTGGTGGAGGCTTCCTTAATGGAAGGTGCGCCGCACTGGCGCATACTGTGGGAGACCGTCCTGCCGCTTTCGAAAGCCGGTTTGGCGACCACAACTTTCCTGCTTCTGATCCTGACCTGGAACGAGTTCTTTTTTGCAGTGAACCTATCAGGGCATGACGCGGCGACGCTGACCGTTTACATGGCGTCATTCTTCACCAGCGAAGGACAGAGTTGGGCCCGGATGTCCGCGGCGGCCGTCCTCGCTGTGCTTCCGGTGCTGCTGGTCGGATGGATCGCCTCGCGCGCATTGGTCAAGAACATGCTTGCCGGAGCGGTAAAGTGACAGCACGGGTGGCCTGTGTCGGGGGCGCTGTGATGGATCTCGTCTACGGGGTCGACCGGCTTCCGGGCGAGGATGGAAAGAGTTGCGCAATTTCCTATGCAGAGATGGGCGGCGGCATGGCGGCGAATGCCGCAGTTTCGATTGTCCGGTTGGGTGGTGCTGCCAGTTGGTGGGGTCTCGTCGGTGAAGACGAAAAAGGCAGCCGCATACTGGAAGGGCTTCGCCAGGAGGCGGTTGACATAGAGCATGCCAGAGTCGTTCGGAATGCCGTGTCTTCGCACTCGTTGGTGCTGGTCGATCGCGCTGGAAATCGCGCGATCATCCTCTATCGCCCCGGGTCCCTCGACGATGATGCCTCCTCCCTGCCGCTCGAACGAGTCTCGGCATTTGACGCAGTCCTCGCCGACAACCGCTGGATCGACGGTGCCGTGGCGGTGCTGTCGGAGGCACGCAAGCGTGGCTTGGTTGGATTATTGGACGCCGACGCAGGTGCCGGAGCTCACACCATCAAGGCCGTGCGCTGCGCCAGTCACGCAGTGTTTTCCAAAAACGGTCTTCTGGAAACGTACGGCACCAGCAGTATCACCGACGCATTGGCCGAGGCCAATAGACAAGCTCCATTCGTTGCAGTGACGCTCGGTGCTGACGGGTTGCAATGGCGCTGCGCCGACGGACGCGGCGGGTCTCTCGTGGCTTTCGAAGTCGACGCCATCGAGACGGTCGGCGCTGGCGACGTATTCCACGGCGCATTCGCACTCGCCCTGGCTGAGGGCCAGGAGGAAGAAGCGGCCCTCCGCTTTGCTGCGGCCGCCGCTGCGTTAAAGTGTTCAGGGCGCGGCGGCAGGGCGAGTTTTCCATCGAGGCAACTCGTCGAAGAACTTGTCCTCGGCGGCAACTAGCTGCACGCGCAGGGAGAAGTAGAATCGTGTCCCATGACAACGTTGAAGCACTGGCCGGGTTGATAGGTTCTATGCGAGCGGTCGATCTTGCGCCCAAACTCGAAAAGGGCATGCCAAAGTTTCCGACACATCCCCACATGGTCATAGATCAGACGGTGACACACGACCACGACGGCTATTATTGCCAGACCCTACATCTGGCAGAGCATACGGGCTGCCATTGCGACGCACCTGCGCATATCCATAAGGATAGGATGTCCGAAACAATCGAGACTTTCCCAGTCGACCGCCTGGTGTCGACTGCTCGGGTGTACGATTTTTCCGATAGGGATTGGCAACCGGGACAGGTGCTGACCCGGGCAGACGTAATCGAATATGAGGAAAAGCACGGGGAGCCAGTCCGGAAAGATGAGATAGCGCTGGTCAATTTTGGCTGGCTCAAGCGCCATTGGTACGTTGACGAACGCGCACACTACTACGCCCGCAATGAACCTGGGATGGATGAAGGCGTCGCCGAGTTGTTTCGCGACCGCGGCGTTCGAGCAGTGGGCGCCGATACGATCGCTTGCGAAATCCCGATGGTTGATGGCGTTTTGCATGATGACCCCGGACATGCACGCTACTGGCTTCCGAACGGAATATTGATCCTCGAATGCGTCGCGCGCCTTGAACTGCTTCCGCGGAGTTGTTTCATTTTCGCGGCCCCTCTGCCCATCGAAAACGGATCCGGTTCGCCCCTGCGCCCGATCGCTTTCTATTGACCCGCGGAGAAAGAGCGCCATGGCCAGCGTAACGCTATCGAACCTGAAGAAAGCCTACGGAGCGACGGAGGTCATCCACGGCGTCGATCTTGAGATCGCACATCGCGAGCTTGTGGTGTTCGTTGGTCCTTCCGGTTGTGGCAAGTCAACGCTGCTGCGCATGATCGCCGGTCTGGAAGACATCAGTGGAGGCGAAGTCCGCATCGATGGCACGGTGGTGAACGATGTGTCGCCGGCCCACCGAGGGATCGCGATGGTGTTCCAGTCCTACGCGCTCTATCCGCAAAAGACAGTTCGTCAGAATATGGCATTCGGCCTTCGCATGGCGAAGGTCGACAAGGAAACCATCGATCGCAAGGTCAACGAAGCAGCCCGGGTGCTTGGTCTGGAGGCACTGCTTGACCGCCGCCCAAAAGACCTGTCAGGCGGTCAGCGGCAGCGAGTGGCAATTGGTCGGGCCATCGTACGCAAGCCCCGGATCTTCTTGTTCGACGAGCCTCTGTCCAATCTGGATGCCGCCCTGAGGGGCCAAATGCGCATCGAAATTGCGCGCCTCCACCAGGCCCTCGACGCCACGATGATCTATGTCACTCACGACCAGATCGAAGCGATGACGCTTGCCGACAAGATTGTCGTGTTGAACAGCGGCCGGATCGAACAGGTCGGTACGCCAATGGACCTGTACGAGAACCCGGCCAACCTGTTTGTGGCAGGCTTTATCGGCTCGCCAAATATGAACATCCTGCCGGGAATTGTTCATTCGTCGAGCGCTAGAGAGATAGTGTTGCGACTTGAGGATGGCAATCTGGTCCAGCTGAACGACACAAAATTCGGCTCCGCCAGGCAAGGCGACCGCGTCAGTCTCGGCATTCGACCAGAAGACTTCCGGCCCGGCGCCGGCGACGCGCAATTGGATCTCAAGGCGCAAGTTGTGGAGCGACTGGGTGCGCATACTCATGTGATTGCGGCTACCCCTGGCGGCGAAGCGATAACGGTGGTTCTGGAAGGCCGCGCCGACGTTGCGGCAGGAGATAGCTTCAAAGTTTCGACAGGGGCCTCATTCTGCCTTCTCTTCGATGAGTGCTAT
>JBKJRE010000106.1:0-4494 GCA_046594775.1 Rhizobiaceae bacterium
ACCTTGTTGAGCTTTCAGTGGCGTGAGGCAGGCAATCTCGCAAACTGCGGAGACCTTCCGGCCGTATACCTGACGAGCCGTTCGCTATTTTTCCTTCATCACCCAGACACCCGTCCACTCGCCTTCTGGCGGGTGGGCGCGCAGATGGTCGCAGCGGCCGACATAGGTTGCAGCCAGCCTGTCCTCGGGGTTCAGTTCCAGGCAGCGGTTGAAGCGCTCGCTTGCCTTGTTCCAGTTGGCGGCGCGGTAGTGAACGATGCCGTCATTGAACTGGTTCACCACGTCGGTGAGGTTCGGGAAGGTGCGGGCATCGTGGAAGTCGAGGAACTCATAGACGCGCACCGGCTCGGTCTTGCCCTTGACGACGACGAGGTCGATGTCGCGGGTGCGATAGGTACCCTTCAGCTTCTGCACTGTATATTCGCTAGCCAGCAGGCGTGCCGAATAGGCCTTGCATGCGCTTTCCAAGCGTGAGGCGAGGTTCACACCGTCGCCGATGACCGTGTAGTCCATGCGCTTGGGGCTGCCGATATTGCCCGACACGATCAGGTCGGTATTAAGTCCAATGCCCATGTCGACAGTCTTCAATCCGCTGGCCTTGCGCTGCGCGTTCCAGGTCCACATGTCGGAAATCATCGAGATGGCGGCGCGCACCGCCCGGTCCGGGTCATCGCCATGCGGCACCGGCAAGCCGAAACAGGCCATGATCGCGTCGCCGATGAACTTGTCGAGCATGCCGCCTTCGCGGCTGATGCAATCGACCATCAGGCTGAAATACTCATTCAAGAACGACACCGTACCCTGTGCGCCGTATTCCTCGGTGATCGTGGTGAACCCGCGTATGTCGGAAAACATGATGGTAGCTTCGGTGCTGGCGCCGCCAAGCAGGTCAAGGGCCCCGTCGCCGTCCAGCATCTGCGCGGCGATTACCGGGTCCATGTAGCGCGACATCGTCGACTTCATGCGCTTCTCGGACGAAATATCCTCGAACATCAGCATCGAGCCGAGTTCCTTGTCGCCATCCTCCGCGACCAGCGGGCTGATGGTCAAATTCACCGATTTCTTTGTCTTTCCCAGTGTTACCGAGGCATCCGGATAGGTGTCGCTGGCGCGCGATTCCTTGACGGTTGCGATCTTGTCGAGGATCCACGTGCTGTCTTCCGCCAGCAGGTCGGCAAGCAGCTTGCCGACAAGACTTTCCTCTCCAGATTGCCAGATGCGCGTTGCGGCCGAATTGCTGGTGACGATTTTGCCGGTTGGATCCATCGTGACAACGCCGTTGGACATGCTCTGAAGCATGGCGTCATTGTAATTCTTGACGCGGCGGACATCGTCGAACAGCTTCGAGTTCTCCAGCGCGATGGCAATCTGCGCCGTGAAGGCCTTCAGCCGCTGCTCGTCCTCGTCGGTGAAGACGCCGCCCTTCTTGTTGAGGACCTGTGTAACGCCGATGCATTTGTGGTCCTTGTTGACGATCGGCACGCACAGGATCGATCGCGTGAAAAATCCCGTCTGGCGATCGAAGGTCGGATTGAAGCGCAAATCGGCGTAGGCATAGGGAATGTTCATGCTCTGGCCGGAGGTGAAGACGGCCCCGGCGATGCCGGCGAAGCTTGGCAGCCGGATTTCGGCGATCTCGGCGCCGCTTGCCACGCGCGAAAACAATGTGCCGGTCGCCGGATCATGGATGAAGATTGTCGCCCGTTCCGAACCGAGCATCTTGCAGGTCTCCTGCACCACGCGCTGCAGCAGGGACGATAGGTCAAACTCCGAATTGATGTCCGACACCAGTTCAAGGAACGCCATTTCCTTGATCCGGATTCTTTCAATCTGTTCGACATATTGCAGGCTTTGCAGGGCGATCGCCGCCTGCCGCGTCATCTCGGTCAGCAGCGACAGGTCGTCGTCAGTAAAGCTGCCGCCGCCATGCTTGTTCAGACTCTGCATGACGCCGATGGTCTCTCCCGACATGGTTGTGATCGGGACACAGACGATGCTTTCGGTCGTGAAACCCGTACGTTCGTCCACCGACCGGTCGAACCGCTCGTCGCCGTAGGGGTCGTCGGCCACGATGGGTTCGCCGGTCTGGAAAACATGGCCTGCGATGCCTGCCGAATTGAGGATCCGGATCTCGCGCGCCAGACCGCCCTGAGCCACCCGAGAATACAGTTCGCCGCTGGTCTGGTCGTTGAGAAACAAGGTCCCGCGATCACAGTCCAGTTCGCGCGAGGTCATCTCGACCAGAATTTCCAGCACCCCGTCAAGGCTCGAGGTGGCGGCGCAACGCCGCGACACGTCGAGCAGCACATTGGCGCGCCGCAGCGCGACATCCTTCGACACCCGGCGTCTTACCGATCGCCGCCCGGCGTTCTGGTTCGTCACGAGCGCTGCTCCAGTTCGAGCCGCAATGCCTGGATCTGTCGCTGAAGATTCTCGCGGTCGCGGGCGAACCCGGCCTCCAGACTCTCCGCCCTTTGCTGGCCGGCCGCGCGCTCGGATTCCAGTTCGCTTCTGAGGGTGTTGATCGTAGCCTTCAACTGCTTGGCTTCCGCGTCGGCGGCGAGCCTGACTGAATGCAGTGCGGACTCGCTGCGGGTGAGTTGCGCCTCCAGTTGCTCGCGCATCGATTTAACCGTCGATTCCAGCTGGGTAATGTCGTCTGCCAGCATTGCGCGTGCATGTTGGACAGCTCCATCCGCCTGCTCCTTGTCTCTTTCGAGTTGCTGTCGCAGCGCGTCGATCGTGGCCTGGAGTTGCAGGTTTACCGCGCGCAGGTCCGACAGATGATCTCCTGTCGCCGATGCACTCGCGCCTGCTTCTGCTATCTGTGCCATTCGAGTCGATACGCCCCCGCGATCTCTCGAACGATAGCCTAGCGGGTCGAACACGCAAGCCTGACGCGATTGCAAAACGTATCGCAGTGAGATCGGGTCCAGTTCTGCCAAGTGTTCTATGGTGGGATTCGACAGACGCAGGGGCTGGTCATAGCCTCCGGGGAAGTCCATCCTCTCCGAAAATCCGGGCTCGCCCTGCTAGGCTGATTCATGGCTGGAGTCGACCCGTGAACCGACCACACAAGAAGAGATAATCGGAAAATGCTGGGTGCTGTGCTTGCTTGGGAAGGCGGAAGCGGCCGCGGCCATATCGTCACGTTGAAAACCGTCGCCGAAGCGGTCGCAAACCGCTTCTCGTTCGACGCGGCTCTGCGGGACCTCACATTCAAGCACGAGCTCGCTGACATTTGCCAGCCCGTTCAGGGTCCATGGCTGCCCTTTTCGGGCGAGTACAGACAGGCCCACGGCAATCCGGACGCCGCGACCTGGGGCGAAACGATGGGAGATGTGGGATTTCGCCGCCCCGAGATACTGCGCGAAAGTATCGGTTGGTGGCAGCGTGTGATGCGCGACTGCGAAATATCTCTTCTCATCGCCGACAATGCGCCATGTGCGCTGCTGGCGGCGCGAGGTCTCGGCATACCGAGCGTTGCGGTAGGCACCGGATATCTGCTCCCACCCCCGGAGATGGAAACGTTTCCGGTCCTCTTGCCACGCCACTCGACGCGCATCTACGACGAGGCCAGTATCGTCGAGACGATCAACTCCGTGATCCCTGACTTCGGCATACCGAAGCTCGACCGGCTGCCTGAGGTCTACGCCTGCAGTGACCAGTTGGCGTTCACCCTGGAAATGCTCGACCCCTATACCGAGTGGCGCGAGAATCCGCTCCTGCCACCGATCATTGGGGACATGGTTGAGCCGGCTTCAGGTGGCGACGAGATCTTCATCTATTTCTCGACCACAGAGAAGTCCGATCGCGGACTGATGGAGGCAATCGGCAAATTCGGGGTGCCAACCCGGGTCTTCATCCCCGGGATTGACAACGCTACAGCCGAGGACCTCACGCGGCGCGGCGTTCACGTTGAGAGCTCGCCTGTCCCGGCAGATTTGGTGGCGAAGCGAACCCGGTTGTTGGTCAACGCGGCGCAGCACGGCACGCTCTGTCTCGGTCTTTCAGCCGGACTGCCCCAGTTGTCGGTTCCGCAACATCGCGAACAAAGGTACAATGCCAGGGCAGTTGAAGGTCAAGGAGTCATGCTGTCGGTCGACAAGGCAGATAGAAGCGCCGAACGGTTCCGTTCGATCGTGCTCAGCGCCTATGAAGACGCCTCGATGGCGCGCCGTGCCAGGGACCTTGCGGATGAACTGCGACCGGAATTTCAGGTGAACCAGCGTAAGCTCATCAGGCGTCGGATAGCCGCCGCCATGGACTATCGCGTCTAGATCGCGCTATAGTTGAACTTGAGTTTCGAATTCTGTGACGGAGTTTCGCGATCTGCGACATCGGAACGTTACAACTGGCAATTATTGGTGGTGCTTGTCGTCGGATAGAGGGGTTCTCATGACTTCACGTCTTAAGATTGCGGCTACGGGAGTAGCCATATTTGCCGCATCGTCGCTTTCTGCGAATTCTCAGGAGCAGATAGGTCAAGCAACG
>JBKJRE010000227.1:0-3021 GCA_046594775.1 Rhizobiaceae bacterium
TCGACATTTTCGGGATAGTTGGAAAACATCCCGAACGAGCAATTGCCCCGCACCACGGTCGAGGCGCCGGCGAAACTCTCCATCAGAACGCCGGTGATCTCCTGCTGACCGGCCGAGGCGCGGTCGTCGGAGCGCTTCGCCGCCACCTGGTCGATATCGTCGACCGTGCCGAAGCCGATGGCGCGCGGATTAAGCACATTGGTGACGAACTGCTTGCAGTTCTGCCCCGACTTGCCCTGGTAGGATGAAATCTGGTCGACGCCGAAATTCTCGTAGTGGAATGGATAGCCGGCGACCTGGCAGTAGTCGTTCACCAGCCCCGCCAGCATCTGGATCAGGATGGTCTTGCCGGTGCCCGGCGCGCCGTCGCCGATGAAGGTGAACAGGAAGCCGCCGAGCTCGACGAACGGATTGAGCTGGCGGTCGAAATCATACGCCATCAGCATCTTGGCGAGCTTCATCGACTGGTATTTGGCGATGTGATTGCCGATGATCTCGTTCGGCTTCTTGAAGCTCATCACCAGCTTGGTGCGCTTCTGGCCCGGAGCGACGTCGAAGCCGTCGAGGTTGAAATCGTCAGCCTCGATGCGAATATGCGTGTCATCAAAGGCGCCCAGCCCGTCGAAGCGGGCCTTGCGAGCAAGCAGGCCGTCGATCGCCACCCGCGCAAACGTCTTGGCCCGAACTGCCAGGTCGGCGTCGCTCTTCGACCCGGAAAGCGCGCCGTCGAGCCCCGCGATCAGCGACTTGAGCGCATCCTGCGGCGTATCGAACAAAAAGTCCGGCTCGCCGATGTCGTTCGGCGCTTCGCCATCGGCTTCCACAAGCTGCAGCAGGTAGGAAGCGAGCGTGAAGGCCGAAACGTAAGCAGATGCTGACAGAAGCTTCTTGAATGTCGACGCCTCCTCGCCTTCGAGCGGCGCTCGCGCATTTCTGGCCTGCAGGCTTTCGAGATCGGACCCCTCGGCGAAAACGGCGGCGACCGCGAGCGCGATCGAGATGCCGCGCCGCGCACGATAGAGCAGCGTGTGCTGCGGGATCGACATCAACTGGTCGTCGGGGCGCACCGAGGCGACGGTCTTCGCCAATTCTACCTCGCGCGTGCGGCGCACCGAGCCGGTGGAGACTGTCGAAACGAAGCGACGGCCGGTGCCGGCGATTTCGGTCCCGCTGCGGCCCGAAGAATCTTCCAGCACGACAATGCGGGTGATCATCGACTGCGCGGTCGCCCGGTGCTTGTCGATGTCGGCTTCGGAGATGGTGGTCAGGCCGGTGTCCATGGCGTTCCTCCCCGAATCCGGTCCCGTTCGACGCGGTGACTAAACATCGCTCATCACCTGGCCGTTCGACAGGATGTGAACCTTGTAGTCCGCGAAAATCTTCTGGGCCTCGCCAACCGCGTATAGCGCCTGATAGGCTTCGTGCGGGATAAGCGCGTGCTTTTCGTAGCTCGAGACGCCCTGGCGCGCGGCTTCCAGATCGTCGGTGTTTATGAAGAATTCCTCGCTCGCCTGCTCGCTGGAAAACAGGCCCTTCCGGCCGGGCTTCTCCGCCTTTGAATAGATCTCCTGGATCGTCCAGGTCAGGAGCCAGGCGCTTTCCGGTTTTTGCACCCGAGACAGCACCTCGGCAACGGTCGAATTGTTCTCCGTGATGCCGGCCGAATAGAATGGCCCGAGCACGATGCGCCGCACCTGCTTGGGATGCAGCTCGGCGAAGTCCTTGTCGAGATTGACCGCGATTGTCGCTGGCGACAGCGTATAGGCGGAATTTTTCTCGGTGAAGTCGTCGAACCGATGCGCCAGTTCGGGGTTGAGCAGTCCCTCGACCGGCAGCGGTATCTCCACCTTGTCGTTCATCTTGCCATTGCTGGCGACCAGTTGGCGCACCATGGCTTCCGACGAATCCTCGACCGTCACCATGTAGATCAAGGGCAGGTTGGCGGTGCCGTCGAAGGCAGCCCAGTGCACGAGATAGAACGGCCGCCCGGTCTTCGGATTGACCGAGACCTTGGCGGTTTGCGCCAGCATCATCGGGCCGAAAGCCATTTCGGCGCTGACATCCTCCAGATAGAGCCGCTCCGCCATGGATCTGCGCAACGCCGTCGGAAATTCCTTGTGGCGCAGGATGAAGTCGGCCATGTCTCCGCGCAGCTCGTCGGCCTCGGGGATATTGGCCAGCCGGTCGGTCGCGGTGCGGCGGTCGTTCTCGAGCTCGAGCAGGTTCTGGAAAACCGGAAAGCCGCTCTCGGCGCGCGAAATCCGGAAACTGTCCATGAACCCGAGGCGATTGCGCCAGCAGGAAAACGAGATCTCCAGCCGCGAAATATACTCGGCGACGATCTTGGCGACGATGCCATGCCGGTAGAGCGGCGAGCGGTCGTCGCGCATGAATATCTCAAGGCCGCGCAACGCTGCCGAGATGGCCTCGAAATAGCGCGCCGCCGCTTCGCTTTCAGGTGTCATTCGGCTCGATCCGCGAAGGCTTTCCGGCCTCAGCTCTGGACGTAATCCGAAGCATTGTGCTTTCGCATCACCTCTGCGAAGCGGCGCGCAAACGCGTCGTCGGCAAGCTTCTTGCGGCGCTGGATGTCGGCGGTTGTCACCATGTTGCTTTCGTGCAGTTCTAGCAGGTCGCCAATGTGTTTCTGGGCGGCGGCGCCGATCCCGGCCATGGTCTCTTCGGCGGTATTGTCCACCTTGCTGCCCAGCGTGTTGATCTTGTGCGCCACGTCCTGCTGCGCCGCCGTCTTCAACGAATCTTCCAGCGCCTTGTAGAGGACGATGCGCTGCTCGGTGTCGATGGTCAGCTTGTTGATCAGGGTCGACTGCGCCGCGATCTGGTTGTTCAGCGAGTCGACGAAGGTCTGGAACATGGAGGTGTAGCGCTCCAGAGTCTGGCTTTCGGCCAACAGCTCCTGCTCCTTTGCCTGACGTTCATTATATTCGGTCGCGAGCTTCGAGCGCTCGCCCTCGAGCTGGGTGCGTTCCTGCTGGCTGGTCGAAGCGGAAATCTTGTTCT
>JBKJRE010000341.1:0-5206 GCA_046594775.1 Rhizobiaceae bacterium
GGTGACGTAGTCGTCGGCGCCGACCTCGAGCCCGACGATCCGATCGATCGGGTCGGCCAGTGCGGTCAGCATGACGATCGGGACGCAGCGCAGCGCCTGCAGCCGGCGCGCGATCGAGATGCCGTCCTCGTCGGGGAGGTTGACGTCGAGCACGACGAGATCGGGGAGCGACCGATCTATCGCCCGGTCGAGCTCGGCGCCGCTGGCGCAGCCCCTGACAAGAAAGCCGTCGCGCCCGAGATAATCGGCGAGCATCGACAGGACATCAGGCTCGTCGTCGACGATCACGATGGATGCGTTGTGACTCACTGGCAATCCTCCCCCCGCAGGCTGGCCTCATGAGCACCTTGGCTGGAGGCGAAGGTTCACGCCGGCGCGGCAGCTGGCCGAAAGAAATCGGTTGCGCCGGCCAATTTGGCGGACTATCTATTTCACGGAATTTGATCTCTGTCAATTTGGAGAGCGGATGCCGCGCCAGTACAGAATGCGAAAGCGGGCCGACGATTCGCTCAGGACACGCGAGCGAATCGTGCAGGCGACGATGCAGCTGCACGACGAGAAGGGCGTGGGGCCGACCACTTTTGCCGATATCGCCAAGCGCGCCGGCCTCGGCCAGGCGACGCTTTACCGCCACTTCCCGACGCTCGGCGACCTGGTGCGCAGCTGCGGGGGCCATGTCTGGGTCGAAATGCAGCCGCCGACCGCCGAAACCGCCACCGCCGCCTTCGCGGGACTGAGCGACCCCGGAGAAAGACTTGCGAGGCTTGTAGAGCAGATCGATGCCTTCCACCGGCGCGGCGCGCTCAGGCTGGCGATGGCGGCGCGCGACCGCGCCCTGATCCCGGAACTCGATCTATTCCTGGAGGCCGTGGATGCCGGAGTCGAAGCCTATGTCAAGGAAGCGCTGGCGCCGCTGGATCCGCCGCAATCCACGGTCGACGTGGTTGCTGCCCTGGTGAGCTTTCCGGTCTGGCAGCGTCTTGGCCGGATCGATCTGGCACCCGACGCGGCCCGCGCGTTCACGACACGACTCATCCACTGCGCGATGCGCGCGGTTGGGGGGCATTAGGCCAGACGGCAGCCGAAGCAGCGCATGCGAGCCGCGTCTCCGGACTGGTCGAGGCGGCATGCAGCACCACATCAAGCCGCCGCGTCACTTCCGCGCCTTTCGCGGGCGACCTCTATCAGGCAGGGCGCTGGACATTCGCTGCCACAATCCAAGGTCCGTCCGCCCATGATCCGTCTCGAACACATCAGCAAGCAGAATGGCCAGCAACAGGTCTTCATCGACGCTTCGGCTACCCTCCCAGGCGGTCGGGCTCGTCGGCTCGGCAAGCGATCAGGGCAGGTCTATGCCGCCTGGAGCGGCTGACGGTCTAGCGGCGGCGGGCAAGTCTCCTCGCGGGCTCCAGCCATCGTGCCGATGTCACACCTGGAGCGGACTGGCGTTGCGCGAATTTCCTCAGCAGTTCGGTGGTGATGACGGCCGATGCCGGACGGGCGAAATAATAGCCCTGGCCCAGGGCGCAGCCCATCGCCGTCAGCTTTTCGGCCTGCTCCATGGTCTCGACGCCCTCCGCGACGATGCGCATGTCGAGCTGGCGGGCAATGTCGAGCAGGGCCTGGACGATGACCGCGCTCGACGCATCGCTGACGATCCTGTCGATGAAGGATTTGTCGATCTTGATAATGTCGACCGGAAATCCGAGCAGATGCGTCAGCGAGGCAAAGCCGGTGCCGAAATCGTCAAGCGCCACGCGCATGCCCGTGCCGCGCAGGCTCTTTATACCGTTTGCAACCGTTTCGTCATTGACGAAGACGGCTTCGTTCACTTCCAGGATGAGATGCTTCAGGGGCACGCTCGCTTGGGCAAATGCAGCCGTAATGCGGCGCTCGAGATCGCCCTTCTGGAGATCGGCCGTCGTGATGTTGACCCCGACATGCTGGAGAGGAAGTCCGAGATCGACCCAATGGCGAATGTCTGCGGCTACGTGATCCAGCATCCGGCTGGTCAATGTATAACCCAGGCGCGGATCGTCCAGGGCGCAGTGGAAATCGGCCGCCGCCATGATGTCGCCGTCCCTGGTCCTGATTCGCGCGAGCGCCTCCAGTCCTACGATCTCCGCGGTGTCGAGGCGCACAATAGGCTGATAATACGGAACCACGCGGCCTTCGATCAGGGCCGCATCGACTTCGGCAATGGCGCTCAGGCGCCGGGTCATGGACGTGCGCATGCCTTGCCGGAACGCCACGAAACCGCCGCGGTTCACCTCCTTGGCATGATACAGCGCAAAATCGGCGTTCTGGTAGAGGGTGCTTTTGTCGACCCCCTTGGCGCCCTGAAAAACCCCGCCGGCGGTCAACGACGGCACAAGCGTCATCTCGAAATACTCCACCGGCTGGCTGACGGCCTCGATCAGGCAATGGGCAGTGGCGATCATGCCGGATTCGGACCTGCAGGCGCGCAGGATGAAGGCAAATTCTCCACCGCCAAGCCGAAAGACCTCGATCTCCGGATCCACCGACTTCAATCGCGTCGCGGCGATGCGGAGCAATTCGTCTCCGGCGGCGTGGCCGAGCGTGTCATTGATCCGCTTCAGATGGTCCAGATCGGCAAAGAGCAGCTCGAACTGTTGCCGGTCGGCCGTCATCTGGGCCAAGCGAACGTCGAAACTGGCGCGGTTGGGCAGGCCGGACATAGCATCGAGGAAGGCCTGGTCGTGGGCGCGGCGTCGATACTCCTGGTTCTCGAGCATCACCGCGCAAAGGTGCGTGCAGCGCGCCACTATCTGCCTTTCGTGCTCGCTGGGGCCACGCGGCTGGCGAAAGTAGAAGGCGAAGGTGCCGACGACACGGCCATCCCGCGCTTTGATCGGCGTCGACCAGCAGGCGCGCAGGCCGAGCGGCAAGGCGAGGCCCTTGAACTCGGCCCAGAGCTCGTCGTGGTCGATGTCGCGAACCTCGACAGGCTCGCCGCGGAAGGCCGCCGTTCCGCAGGAGCCGACTTTCGGCCCGATCGGCAGGCCATCCAGCGCTTCCGAGTAGAACGCCGGCAGACTGGGGGCCGCCAGCGGCCTCAGCTTTCCCTCGCCGTCGACACGAAGGACCGAACAGATCGCCTCCGGCGCGAACATCTCGGCGCGTCGGCACAAGGCGTCGGCAACCTTGCCCGTGTCCTCGCCATAGGCAACCATTTCGAGAACATCGCTCAGAAGGTCGATCAGCAAGGCTTTACGTTGACGGTTGGGCATGAATTGCAGTCTGGCCGCGTTGAAAGAACTTCATCAACGCAGTTCCCGCTTAAAAAAACGTCAAGAAACCCCGGGCCACAACTCTTCTCGACTTTACGTGACGGAAGAATCCGACGCGCCTTTACTGGAGCGCTTCATGGTCGAATGGAAACAATCTGCCGCCGATAGTTCGGGACAAGGTGGACGGCTTCGTCGACTGTCCGCATTGGCGGTGCGGTCGACACCAAGGCCGCAGGATTTGGCCCAAAGCGGCCCGGCCGCCGGTTTGCGGGCGACGGGCTTCGCCGTCCTGAGGTGGGCTTCCCCGGAAGATCCTCGCGCGCCCGGCGCGGTCTTCATCGACGCTTCGGCTACCTGCGAGGGCGGGAGGGTCGGGCGCGTCGGCCCGGCAAGCGATCAGGGCAGGTCGATGCCGGCGCAGCGGGCGGTTTTGCGAATATGGCTTTCCATGGCGCGGGCCGCCGCCTCGGCTTCGCGCCGGCGAAGCGCGTCAATGATGCGCCGATGCTCTGCTATGGAGGCGCGCATGCGTGACGGTTCGGTTATGGGAATGGGTTGAATCTGGGTGGCGGTGAGCCGGTCGCGCACCGACTGATAGAGATCGACGAGCATCCTGTTGGGGCATGCCGAGGCAATGATCAGGTGGAATTCCAGATCGGCCTCGACATTTGCCAGCAGGTCCCCGGATTCCCAATGACGCTCCATCTTGTCGGTTTCAACCTCCAGGCCATCAAGGTCGGCTTCGGACATGAGGCTGGCGGACAGGCCGGCTATTTCGCCCTCCAGCATGAGCCGGGTCTGGAAGACGTCGGCGACCGGGTAGGTCTCGCTGTAGCGCCAACGGGCCATGTGCCGCGAGGCGGCGGGGCGATCCGGACTGACGAAGGTGCCGCGACCGGGCTCGGTGCGCAGCAGACCGATGGCCTCCAATGTCAGCAGCGCCTCGCGCAGGGACGCGCGGCTGACCTTCAGCGTCTCGGAAAACAGGCGTTGCGACGGCATTTTCTGCCCGGGTTTCAACTCGCCGCTCAAAATCATGCCCTGGATCTTGCGAGCCACGGACTGGGGCACGGGCACGCGCGACAGCATCGATCTCTTCCCCCTGTTACGCCCGCTCAGACCCGGGCGGTTCACGTCGATAGCCGATCGCAACCGCCAACGGAACGCCTTGCATTTCCGGATGGCGCATGTTTGTCTGGTCGAACTGGTCAGACCGGTCTAACCACTTTATCTCGCAAAATCATCAAAAAATGGGGAATCGCATGAACATGAAGCAAGTATGGAGTTCGCTGCTGGTTTCGGGAGCGCTCGCCCTCGCCGCTCTGACGCCAACGCTGTCCCGGGCCGAGGAGATCAATGTCGGCGCCAATATCGGCAACGTTCCGTGGGAGTTCCAGGACGCCAGCGGCGCCACTGTCGGCTTCGAGATCGACCTGATGACCGAGGTCGCCAAGCGTCTCAGCATGGACGTGAAATTCACCAACATCCCGTTCCAGGGCCTGTTCGCGGCCGTCCAGTCGGGCCAGATCGACGCCGCTGTCTCTTCGATCACGATCACCAAGAAGCGGCTGGAATCGGTGAGCTTCGCGCAGCCCTATTATGACAGCGACCAGTCGCTGACCGTGAAGAAGGACGGCGGCATCGCCGGGCTCGCCGGCATGGAGGGCAAAACCGTCGGCGTCGACACCGGGTCCACCGGCGACATGTGGGCGACCAAAAATCAGCCGGCCACCAAAATCGCCACCATCAGCCGTTACGAAGGACTGCAGCCGGCCATGCTCGATCTCGAGGCGGGCCGCATCGACGGCTATATTTCCGACATTCCGGCGCTGCTCTATTACGTCAAGGACAAGCCGCAATTCGCCGTCGTCGAGCGCATCAAGACCACCGAGCAATATTCCGTGATGTTCGCCAAGGACGCGCCGCTCGCAACCAAGGTAAACGGCGTTATTTCC
>JBKJRE010000395.1:0-3155 GCA_046594775.1 Rhizobiaceae bacterium
ATGTGGCCTTGTTCGGCTTCTACGTTCTGACGCTCGGGGTGAGCCTGCTGATTTATCTCCTGGCGCGTGACGCGCGACCGGAAGCCGGCTGATCCACACATCCGTCGCGGTGTTGAAGCCCGGTCGGTTCTACGAACGAAACGAGCATCTTGACGTGCCAGCGCGCAGCAATTGAGCCAGCCGGACCTGGTCGGTCCTTGGTCGGGCCTAGTCGCTGTCTGGTTTCCCGGGCATCAGGGGGCGGGCTCGCCAGACCGTGACGCAATTCAGGAATCTGTAGACGAAGCTTCTTGGCAGATGCCGTAGCAACTTTATGCCCCAGGTCTGCCGGCGCGGGAACGTCGTCTCGAACCCGCCTTTCCGGATCGCCTTGAGGATCCGCTCGGACGCCTTGGCCGCCGGCATCAGTCCGGGCATGACAAACTGGTTCTGCGCCGAAAGCGGCGTATCGACGAAGCCTGGGTTCATCACCTGGATGCGGATGTTCATCTTGTCGAAATCGAAGCGCAAGGATTCGGCCATGACATTGATCGCCGCCTTGGTCGCTCCGTAGGCAGCGGTCGTGGGCCAGCCGAAATAGGCGCTGACCGAGCCCATCAGGACAATGTGGCCCCTCCCGCGCTTCTGCATGGCCGCGACCGTAGGCACCAGACCATGCAGCACGCCGAACAGATTGACGTCGTAGCATCTGCGGAAGGCCGAAAGGTCCAGCGATTCGGCGTGGACAGGGGTATAGGCGCCGGCGTTGAACACGGCGAGCACTATGGGACCGGCGGTATTCTCGATGGCCTCGACAGTCCGCGCCATCCCGGTCTCGTCGGTGACGTCGCAGTAAAAGGGCAGTATTTTTCCCGAAAGCCCGGCAGCCTTCGTGATCACACTGTCAATGGGATCGTGCTCCCGCGTGGTCACGGCGACAGTGTAGCCCTCCCGTGCGAGATCAAGCGCTAGCGCCCGCCCAATGCCGGCGCTGCCGCCGGTCAGCCAAGCGACGCCCTGCGTCGGATCGGCCCTGTATATTGCCATCGCTTTTTCCGTGGTTCTCTCGCCGCCGTCCTTACCGATCACTGCGGCGAAAGCAATATGTAGCGTGGGTCTGAATAGGTATCTTTGCTTCAAAACATGAGTCGACGGGCAATTTCGTCCCTTGAAAGCGTGCGCCATGGTTTCTAGGGTCCGACTCCGTCAAAGCAGGAACGAATCCATGAACCGCTCGGTGATTGACACGATCGGCAACACGCCGCTGATCCGCCTGAGGCGCGCATCCGAGGAGACTGGCTGCGAAATTCTGGGAAAGGCGGAATTCATGAACCCGGGACAATCCGTAAAGGATCGAGCCGGGCTGTTCATCATTCGCGATGCGGAGGCAAAGGGGCTGCTACGCCAAGGCGGCGTCATCGTTGAAGGTACAGCAGGCAATACCGGCATTGGCCTGACCGTCGTTGCAAAAGCTCTGGGTTACCGCACGGTGATCGTCATTCCCGACACGCAGAGCCAGGAGAAGAAGGATGCGCTCCGTGTGCTCGGGGCCGAGCTGATCGAGGTCCCGGCAGTGCCGTACAAAAATCCGAACAATTATGTGAAGATTTCGGGCCGGCTGGCAGAGCAACTTTCCGGCAGTGAGGCTGACGGCGCGATCTGGGCCAACCAGTTCGACAATGTCGCGAACCGGGACGGGCATGCTCGCACCACCGCGCAGGAAATCTGGACGCAGACCGACGGCAAGGTGGATGGTTTTGTCTCGGCGGTAGGCACGGGTGGCACGCTCGCTGGCGTCGCTGCCGGGCTGAAGGGAAAGGATGCCTCGGTCAAGATCGCGTTGGCTGATCCTATGGGGGCGGCCCTACACAGTTTTTACACGCAGGGCGTTCTGAAATCCGAAGGAAATTCGATCACCGAAGGCATCGGCCAGGGCCGCATTACGGCCAATCTCGAAGGTTTCGAACCTGACTTTTCCTACCAGATCAGCGACGAGGAGGCTCTGCCCATCGTTTTCGACTTGGTTCAGGAAGAGGGAATGTGCCTGGGAGGATCTTCGGGCATCAACATTGCCGGGGCGATCCGCCTGGCGCGCGAGCTCGGTCCCGGACATACGATCGTGACCATCCTGTGCGACTCCGGCACGCGCTATCAGTCGAAGCTTTTCAATCCGGAGTTCCTGCGCACCAAAAATCTGCCGGTGCCGGACTGGATGGAACAATCATCCACGATGTCGGTGCCGTTCGAGACTGTTGCTCAATGAGCTTTTCTACCCAGTCCCTGTTTCGCGAAGATGCCTATCTGGCGAAAGCCGAGGCGAGCGTCGTACATATCAATGAACGCGGTGGCATTATCCTCGACCGCACCGTCTTTTACGCTACCTCGGGTGGCCAGCCCGGCGACACCGGTCATTTGCATTTTCCACGTGGCGGCAATATCGAGATTGCCGCCACGATCACCGGTGAAACGAAGGACGAAATCATCCATGTTCCGGCTGCGGATGAGACCGTACCGAAGATTGGCGACAGGCTGAGGCTTGCCGTCAACTGGGAGCGCAGGCACCGCCTGATGCGCATGCACACGGCATGCCATCTGCTGACTGTCATCTGTCCCCATCCGATTACCGGCGCGGCTGTCGGCGAGGAGGAGTCACGCGTCGATTTCGATATCCCTGACGCCGGCTTCGACAAGCAGGATGTCACCGCCCGGTTGGTGGAACTCGTCCGCGCCGATCATCCGATTTTCATACGCTGGATCACGGATGAGGAGCTTGCGGCCAATCCCGGATTGGTGAAGTCGAAGAACGTGCGCCCGCCTTCCGGCACAGGGCGCATCCGGCTGGTCTGCATCGGCGAGGACGCGAAGATCGACTCCCAGCCCTGCGGCGGAACGCATGTGAAATCGACCGGCGAGGTGGGCGAGATCCACATCGGCAAGATCGAGAAGAAGGGCCGCGAGAACCGGCGCTTCCGTATCCGCTTCGGTCCGATGCCTGCGGCGTAGCCCAGCCAATCTTGCGATTATCGATCTTGTAGCGGGTCTAGAGCGCTTCAAGGTTAGATTGAAGCGATTCTGTTTCCTCGATGGCGTGGCGATCCGCCAGGAAGGCGACGCAGTCGCGATGTGGAGCATCGGGCAAGTTGCCTGACGCCGCGGGCGCCCGCCAGCGGGAAACC